>JALVKE010000098.1 GCA_027028005.1 Persephonella sp.
AATTAAAATAATGTTTTAAAAAATTATTTTTATAAAAGATATGTTATTTAAAATGGTTATAAGTAATTCTTGTTTATTTAATTTTAATGTTAATTACTTGTGTTTAATTTTTAAAAAAACTTGACATTTTTAAATCCATAATTTATAACACAGCTCACGTAAACTTGTATATGTAAAGATCTTGATAGTATAATATTTTTTGTTTTTTTATGTTATGAATTATAAGCAGTTACGAAAATAGAAATAAATTAATAGTAAAAATAAAAACTATGTTATAAAGGATTAGGGTATGGGTAGAAAAGAGATTTTAAAAGTTGAGAATGTTTCTTTGGCTTTTGGTGGTGTAATGGCATTAACTGATGTTAGTTTTGAAGTTTATGAAAGGGAAATATTTTCTATTATTGGACCTAATGGCGCTGGAAAATCAAGTATGTTTAATGTAATTTCAGGTTTTTACAAGCCAACAAAAGGAAGAGTTATATTTAAAGGAATTGATATTACTAAATTCCCTCCTCATAGAATTGCCAAAATGGGAATTGCAAGAACATTCCAAAATATTGAGCTTTTCAAAGGTATGACAGTTCTTGAAAATTTACTATTAGGTAGACATATTCATATAAAAAATAATTTATTTTCAGACATATTATGGTTTGGAAAGGGAAGAAGAACAGAAGTTGAACATAGGAAAATAGTTGAAGATATAATAGATTTTTTAGAAATTGAACAATATAGAAAAAAGCAAGTTGGAATGTTGCCATATGGAATTCAAAAAAGAGTTGAATTAGGAAGAGCTCTTGCAACAGAAGGTGATTTGATTTTACTTGATGAGCCTATGGCTGGTATGAATTTAGAAGAAACAGAAGATTTAGCAAGATTCATTATTGATATTAATCATGTTTGGAAAAAAACCATAATTTTAATTGAACATGATATGGGTGTTGTAATGGACCTTTCTGATAGAGTAATTGCATTAAATTTTGGTGAAAAAATAGCAGAAGGAAAACCTGAGGAAGTTCAAAGAAATCCAGAAGTTGTAAACGCTTATTTAGGTGGAGAAGAAAGTGTATTTATGGGAAGATAAATTTATGGGGGTTAGATTTCTATGGAAACAACTATAAATCACATTGTTGGTGATGAAAAACCACCAAAAGGATATCTTGAGGATATTGATATTGAAAATACAACATTTCCAAAATTACTTTTAAGAGCCAAAAAGAAATTTGGACATAATAAGGTTGCGTTAAGAGAAAAAGAATTTGGTATATGGCAACCTTTTACGTGGGAAGATTATTATCAGCATGTGAAATATTTTGCCCTTGGTTTGAAAGCGCTTGGTTTTGAAAAAGGAGATAAAATTTCAATAATTTCAGACAATAGACCAGAATGGGTTTTTGCTGAACTTGCAGCTCAATGTTTAAGAGGATGCGGTATTGGGATATATCAAGATTCTGTAGTTAAAGAGGTAAAGTATATTATTGACCATTCAGATAGTAAATTTGTTGTGGCAGAGGATCAGGAGCAAGTTGATAAGGTGTTAGAGTTAAAAGATGAAATCCCTAAAGTAAAAAAAGTGATCTATCATGATCCTAAGGGGATGTGGAAATATGATGATCCTATTTTAATGGATTTTAAGGAAGTAGAAGAGCTTGGTAGAAAATATGAAAAAGAACATAATGTAGATT
>JALVKE010000099.1 GCA_027028005.1 Persephonella sp.
CCATCCGAACGGTGAAAATTTTACTTCTACAAATGTGTCATTTTTCTCCATTTTATCTTTAAGTGTTGTTAAGAGTTCCATACTCTTTTGAGGATTTAAAAGATTCTTACTAAGGTGAGCATAGGGATAGACCATCACTTTTCTTGCATTTATTTGTTTAGCATAATTATTTAAATCCGTTATGAAATTCTCTAATTTTTCCTTATTATCGTCTTTTTCAAAACTAATTAAAACAACAATTCCTTCCTCTATTCTACCTTCTTTCTCATCATTTTCTAAATCAGGAGCAGATTTTAAAGCTTTTTTAATAGCAGCATACTTCAAATAATCCACATGCCAATAAAGAACTTTCATTTTATCACCTCATTACTTCAGGTTTTAAAATGATGGATTTATCTAACACTATTACTGTTGCTTCGGCCTGACTCACAACTTTCTTATTTCTCTCTACTAATACAGGATATCCGTGTAATATACCTTCACGCATCAAATCATCCAATGCCTTCTTTTTTGCAAAACCTTTAAGCGAAGTTAGCCATCTTGATGCAAAAGGTAAGCCATCATTATATTTCTTTTTTATTTCCTGCATTAATATTTTGCTAAATCTGGAAAGTGGAGATTTTGTTTCATTTACTAACGTAAATATCTCTGTAGAATTTCCATCTTTCACATATGCTTTGCCTTTTCCTTCTGCAAAAAAAGGTTCTATGGCTATTACATCACCTTCTTTCAAGGTTCTATCGTCGTTATTTCTAATATTTAGGATGGAAAAATCACTATGAATGTCATATCTTTTAATTCCATGACCTGTTAGATTTGCTACTACTGCATATCCTTCTTTTTCTGCAATGTTCTCCACTATCTCTCCTATTTCCTTTATTTCCATACCTACTCGTATGCTTTTTACCACCTCTTTTAACGCCTTCTCATTTGCTTTTACCATTTCCTTGAAGCCTTTTATATCTTCCCCTATTATGAATGTTTTAGCCATATCTGCTATATAGCCATCAATATGCACGCCTATATCTATCTTAACTACATCACCTTCTTTAAGAACACGGTTATCATTTTCTCTTGCTGTATCATGAGCAGCAACTTCATTTATAGAAAAATTAATTGGAAAAGCAAAATTACCTCCTTCTTTCTTGATAATATCTTCTAATTTCTCTACTATGACTTTAACCTCTCCCCCCACTTTTAATATTTTTTGAGCTTCCTTAAATGCTTTATTTCCTATCTTTCCCGCATTAATGTATTTTTCTACAACCTCTTTATCAATTACCATACTTTAACCCCATCCTTTATTTTTTCCGCTCTATCTACTATTACCCCATACTCTCCACATTTATTTCGTGCAACCAATTTTCTTTCACCAAATAAAATATTTTTTCCTCTTTTTATTAACTCTATCTTTCTAAATTCCTTTATGTCTATTTCTTTAACAGGTTTTTTTATCACCCCTTCTATAACCACATCACTACCTTCTTTTACTTCCTCAGGAACACTTATTAAGCCCACAGTATTATTTGATGAAACTGCTAACAACATTCCTTCACTGATCTTACCAAAGATTTTTGCTGGTTTCAAATTTGCTATAAAAACCACTTTTTTGCCTACTAATTCTTCTTTAGTATAATACTCCTTTAAACCTGCAACAATCTGCCTGGTTTGCTCTCTT
>JALVKE010000100.1:0-14334 GCA_027028005.1 Persephonella sp.
TAGAACAGCTAAAAGAGATTGGAGTGGATGCAGTTATTGGCTGGGACATGGCTGTTTTATCAAAATCTATTGAGCTTGGAATAGAAACTCATCTTTCAACAATGGCTTCTGTTTCTAACTCTCAGGCAGCAAAATTCTATGAAAAGATGGGAATTAAAAGAGTTGTTCCTGCAAGGGAGGTAAAACTTGAAGGGCTTTTAGATATAAAAAGAAAAACAAATCTTGAGGTAGAGATATTTATTCACGGTGCTATGTGTATGGCTGTTTCTGGAAGATGTTTCTTATCCCACGATGTATTTGAAAAATCAGGAAATAGGGGAGAATGTTATCAGGTTTGCAGACATGAGTTTGATGTGAAGATAGTATCTAAAAATACAGGAACAGAGTTTTATCTTGGTTCTGATTATGTTCTCTCAGCAAGAGACCTTGTAACAATTAACTTTGTTGACAAGCTTATGTGGGCTGACAGCTGGAAGATTGAAGGAAGAAACAAAAACGCAGACTACGCTTATATGGTTACATCAGCTTACAGAGAGGCAAGGGACAGGATACTAAACGGAGAGTGGGAAACAAAAGGATGGAAGGACTTATGGGACAGACTTGAAAGGGTTTACCATAGGGAATGGGACAGTGGTTTTTACTTTGGAGAAGGTCTTTTTGGAATGAACAAATCTATTGCTAAAGAGAAAAAGCTCTATGTTGGAGAAGTTGTTAAGTTTTATCCAAGAATAAGTGTTGCTGAAGTAAAAATAGTAGATAATACAATAAAAGTTGGAGATACAATCCATATAATAGGTAAGAAAACAGGAGTTGTAAGACAGAAAGTTGAGTCTATGCAGATTGACGGTAAAAATATAGAGGAAACTCAAAGAGGAGATATGATAGGTCTTAAAACTATAGAAAAGGTAAGACCAGGAGACAAAGTTTATTTAATAGTAGAAGTTAATCAGGAACAAAATAACAATCAGGTACTAAAAGTATAATGCAGCTGATAGTTCTAGCTGGTCTTTTTGTTATGCTAACAACAAGTCTTGGAGCTCTTTTTGCAGTTGTGTTTAAAAAGCTTCCTGATTGGTGGCTTGATGTTGGTCTTGCTTTTAGCGGGGGGGTTATGCTTGTTGCTTCCTTTACCTCTCTGATAATGCCTGCTACGGAAATAGGAAGTATTTATACTGTTATGCTAGGTATAATCCTTGGTTTTCTCGCTATATTTCTTATTGAAAAGTTAGTTCCCCATGAAGAGTACATAACAAAACTTAAAATAACAGAAAACTACAGAGAAAGAGTTAAGAGTATCTTTATGATAGTTACAGCTATTATTATTCACAACATTCCTGAAGGAATGGCAGTTGGTGTATCAATGGCAAATGATATTGAAAAAGGATGGGCTACAGCAATAGCCATTGGAACGCAAGATATTCCTGAAGGTTTAGCTGTTTCCCTTCCTCTAATATTTCTTACAGAAAGAGTGTGGATACCTGTTTTGATTGGTATTTTAAGCGGTTTTTCAGAGTTTGTTTTTACAGTACTTGGTGGATATGCATTTACTATCTTTCACAGTTTGCTTCCTCTAGGTCTTAGTTTTGCAGGGGGAGCTATGATATATGTGACTATAAAAGAGGTTTTCCCTGAAGTTTATAAAAATGAAAATGAAACCCTTATAACAGTAGGATTTTTAATTGGTCTATTAACAATGCTATATTTAGATACTACATTAGGCTAAAGAGGTAAAGGATGAGATACGAGATAACAAAAAGATTTAAGTTTGAGGCAGGACATAGAGTATGGAAACAGAACCTTATGTCTGGGAAAGGTGCAAAACTTATGGGAAAAGAAATTCCACCTAACCCCTGTCTTAACATACATGGACACAGCTATAAAGTTGAGGTTACAGTAGGTTCAGACACATTAAATGAACAGGAGATGGTTATAGATTTTTACCATATAAAAGCCGCACTTAAAGATCTTATTGATAACCAGATAGATCACTCTTTTATTATTGATAAGAATGATCCTTTATTTCTAACTTTCAAAGAACATTTTGGTTTCTTAAAACTTTTTGTAGTTGATTTTTGTCCTACAGCTGAAGCCATAGCTAGATTTATATATGAGTTTTTAGAGAAGAAGCTTGAAGAAGCAGGATTGCTTGAGGATATAAAAGTTGTAAGTGTAACTGTCTGGGAAACAGAGACAGGAAAAGCAACATACAAAGGTTAAAAAATGGAAATTTTTACTATAATATTTATCTCTTTGTTAATGATTTCTATTACTGCGTTATACTTTTTTATAGGTTATAGATTTATTAAGAAAAACAAGGGAAAGATAAAAGATGGCAATAATAAAACCTTATAAAGGGAAATACCCCAAGATACATCCATCAGCATTTATTGCTGAGAATGCTGTGATAATAGGAGATGTGGAGATAGGTGAAGACTGCTCTATATGGTACAACGTTGTTATAAGAGGAGATGTTAACTATATAAGAATCGGAGACAGAACTAACATACAGGATGGTACTATCATCCATGTTACCCATGATACCCACCCAACAATTATAGGTAAAGAAGTGACTGTAGGGCACAACGTTATGCTTCACGGATGCATAATAGAGGACAGATGTCTTATAGGTATGTCAGCAACAGTTATGGACGGCGTTGTAGTAGGAAAAGAGAGCATTATAGGAGCTGGCTCACTGGTAACTCCAGGAAAAAAGATAGAACCAAGGTCTTTATGGGTTGGTTCCCCTGCTAAGTTTAAAAGATATCTTACAGAGGAAGAAATTTCTTGGCTTGAAAAGTCTTATCAAAACTATGTAAAGTATAAAAATACATATTTAGAAGAGGAGAATAAATGACAAAGGCAGACATTGTTAACTGGATCTTAGAGAACAAAAATGTGAATCTAACAAAAAAAGAGGTCTCAGAGGTTGTTAACGAGATTTTTAATAAAATTTCAGAGGAACTGGTTAACGGAGAAGATAACAAAAAAGTTCAGCTTTCAGGATTTGGAACATTTGTTGTTAAAAAGAGGGCTGCAAAGATAGGAAGAAATCCTAAAACAAAAGAAGAAAAATTGATACCTGAAAGATTTGGTATATCTTTTAGAGTTGGGAAACATCTGAAAGAAGCTTTAAATGGTTCAAAAGTCGGAGCGTAGCTCAGGCGGTAGAGCACTGGCATGGGGGGCCAGAGGTCGGCGGTTCGAGTCCGCTCGCTCCGACCATCTATGGAGAAAAAATGGATTATAATCTTGCTCATGCTCTACTAGGTAGATTTGGAATTCTAATTCCCCTTTTAGGTCTTTTTTTTGAAGGGGCTGGTATATTTACAAAAAAAGAGCTAGTTTCCCATATAGCAGGAATAATTGTAATAGTTGGAAGTATCATAGCTATTTTGGCAGGGATAACAGGAATAGCTCAAATTTCTGGAGAGGTAGAACATCTTCCAATAAAATTTCATTATTTAACTGGGTATATCATTACTGGACTTTTCATATTTATAGTTATTCTTAGAGCCATACTGTTTAAAGTAAAAAAAGAGAGTTTAATGGTTCTATATCTCCTTCTTTTACTTACTGTTGTAATGGCAACCCTTATTAACAACGAAATAACAGCACATGTTCTTTATAAGATAAGAGGATAGATGGTTTTTCTTGAAGAAGAATACTGGAAAAGATTTCCTTTATGGAAAGATGTATCTAAAGATGAGTGGTTTAACTGGAAGTGGCAGGTAAGAAACAGATTTAAAACCTTTGAAGATGTAGAAAAGATCGTTTCTCTTTCTGAAGAAGAGAAAAAAGCTTTCTTAAAAACATCAGATATTTTTCATTTTGGAACAACCCCTTATTACTTCTCTCTTATTCAGCGTTTTTCAAAAGAAGACCCTGTATACAGACAGATATTTCCCTCTTTAGAAGAGATAGAAGAAGAAGTTCAGAAAGATGCTTATCTTGATCCCTTTAATGAAGATATTATGAGCCCTGTTTCTGGTATTACCCACAGGTATCCTGATAGAGTTTTGTTTAGAGCAACAAACTTTTGCAGTGTCTACTGTAGGCACTGTATGAGAAAAAGGATGTTTTTAGAGGAAGAAAGGGCAAGAACAAAAGAAGAGTATGAAAGAATGTTTGATTATATAAGGAGCAATAAAAATATTAAAGAAGTTCTTGTCTCAGGAGGAGATCCTTTAACGCTTCCTAATAAAAAGATTGAGTATATCTTAAAAAATCTTTACCAGATAGAGCATATAGATATTATCAGGATAGGAAGTAGAGAACTTGTTGTAAATCCTTTTAGATTTTTTGATGAAGAGCTTTTAGAACTTTTTGATAGATACGATAAGGTATGGCTTGTAACCCACTTTAATCATCCAAATGAGATTACGAATATAACTAAAAAGGCAGTGAAAAATATTCTCTCAACAGGGACTCCTGTTTTAAACCAGACAGTTTTATTAAAGGGGATAAACGATAATGAAAAAACCATAGAAAAACTTATGAGAGATCTACTGAAAGTAAAAATAAAGCCTTACTATCTGTTTTTCTGCGATCCAACAAAGGGAGTTATACATTTTAGAACAGATCTGAAAAAAGGTATAGAAATTTTAGAACACTTGAGAGGAAGAGTTTCAGGACTTGGAAATCCTATATACGCAGCAGATTTAGAAGGGGGACTTGGAAAAGTTCCTCTGTTTCCTAACTATCTTTTAGAGGAGACAGAAGAATACTATTTATTAAGAAATTATGAAAACAAAACTGTAAAAATAAAAAAGAAAAAAGGAAAGGGAGGGGGAAGGGGGATTTAGCAAGACCGGCGCTGTAAATAATTGTAAATAATTTTTACAAAATGTCAACAGTTTTAATAAAAAATTGTAAAAATTGTTAACAATTCTCAAAAAGCCTTGAATATCAGGTATTTAGGAATATTTCTAATACTAAGAAATATTTAATTGTCTATATCATACAATCATTGATTATGAACAATATATTAAGGAGGTTTCAAATGGAGGAGAAGATAAAGAGTTTAATTCCTATAGAGCAGATAGAACCTGAAGCTTTGAAACAGATATACGACGTAGCGTCTTTAGATATTGTTAAGAAGCTTGCAATAATGCCTGATGTTCACACTGGTTATGATCTTTGTATAGGTGGAGTGGCGTTAGTTGATGGACATATATCACCCTCTTTTGTTGGTTACGATATAGGCTGTGGAATGTGTTTTGTGAATACAGGAGTTAAAACACAGGAACTTTTTAAATCTAAAAAGGATAGACAAAAAGTAGCTGAAGAAGTATACAAAAAGATACCTGTTGGAAAAAACATAAGAAAAAAGCCTTTAGATTACAAAAAGTTTAAGTCTGCAAGTGGAGATAAAAATCTAGATAAAAAAGTTAATGATAAGCTTTTTCATTCTCTTGGAACGTTAGGAAGTGGAAACCATTTTATAGAAATAGGAGAAAACTTAAACGGAGAGGTTTGTATAACTATTCACTCTGGTTCAAGGAATATTGGACATTCAATAGCCTCTTACTACATGAAAAAAGCAAGATTTCTACCAATAGACTCCTTCTGGGGACAGGCTTATATAGAGGATATGAACTTTGCCCTTGAGTATGCTCTTGAAAACAGACTTACAATGATGAAAGAGATATTGAAAATCCTTGGATTTTCTGATAAAGAGATAAAGAAGATCATTAAGAAAACATTAATAAATGAAAATCACAACCATGCAGTTTTAACAGAAGAGGGAGTTCTTCACAGAAAAGGTGCTACCCCTGCAGATGAAGGACAGTTAGGTATTATTCCTGCAAATATGAAAGATGGGGTTTATATAACTGTAGGTCTTGGAAACAAAGAGTTTTTATCCTCAGCATCTCACGGAGCAGGAAGAGTCTTATCAAGGAAAAAAGCTAAAGAACTAATTGATATAAAAGAGTTTAAAAAGATCATGGAGATGGCTGATGTGGTAGCAAAGGTGAGTGAACACACAAAAGATGAAGCTCCATTTGCCTACAAAGATATTAACACGGTTATTAATCTTCAGAAAGGAGTTGTTGTAGATGTGGTTGATGTTGTTAAACCTTTAATAAATATAAAAGGTTAATCAACCCTGTTTCTTCTTTTTCCTTCTAAAAATGCTTCTATGTTCTTTGCTATCTCTTCTACAAGTTTTCTTCTAGCTACTATACTAGTCCATGCTATATGAGGAGTTATAAGTAGTCTATCTTTGTTTTTTATCTTTAAAAGAGGATTGTCCTCTGAAATTGGTTCTTTTTCTAATACATCTAATCCTGCTCCTGCAATAACTCCTTCATCTAAAGCCTTTGCTAAATCCTTTTCGTTTACAATACCACCTCTACCAAGGTTTAAAAGGTATGCAGAAGGTTTCATAAGTTTTAATTTATCGTATGTTATAAGATTTTTTGTTCTCTCATTTAAAGGAGCATGGATAGAAACAATATCACTTGTTTTTAATAGATTATCAAGGTCTAAAGCTGGATAAGGCTCCTGTCTTTTTACCCCTGATGTTGAGTAGTAGATAACATGTGCTCCAAATGCTGAAGCAACCTTTGCAACTTCTCTTCCTATAGTCCCAAGTCCTACTATTCCCCAAACCTTATCCTTTATCTCATAAAAAGGTTTTCCTATATGGGTAAATATATCACTTTTAGCATACTCTCTACTTTTCACATAATCATCATAATAACGAAGATTTTCTAAAAGATAAAAAAGCATAGCAAATGTATGCTGAACAACACTGTAAGTGGAATAACCTGCCACATTAGAAACAGCTATACCTTTTTCCCTAGCAGCATCAATATCAATATTATTCACCCCTGTAGCTGCAACACATATAAGCTTAAGTCTTTTTGCTTTTTCTATAGTTTCCCTATCTATAACTACCTTGTTTGTTATAACGATATCAGCGTCAGATATCCTTTCTACTTTTTCTTCATCTTTTGTTGTTTCGTAAACAGTAAACTCCCCTAACTTTTCAATAGGAGAAAGGTCTATATCATCACCTAACGTTTTTGCATCTAAAAAAACTATCTTTACCTTCTCCAATTAACTTTCCTTTCTATATAGATCCTCAAGTAGTGCTATTTCCATCTTATTTTTTAAGCTTCTTAAAGAGTCAACAAAGTACCTTTCAGCCTGCTTCTGTATCTCGTTTAGATCTCCCTGAAAAACAATCTTTCCAGTGTCTTTAAAAATTGTCATAACATAGATATCCCTGTCCTTGTCATACTCTAAAACAACTCTTATCCCTTTGTTTCCTGAAAACTCTTCAATTACTTCTCTATTCATGACTAATCACCTCTCTATATAGGTTATCAAAAGTTTTAATTAATTTCTCAATCTGATCTTTTGTATGATTAAAAGACAGGGTTATTCTAAGTCTAGCTGTATCTTCTGGCACAGTAGGAGGTCTTATTGCCTGTATAAAAATGCCATTTTCTAGAAGCTTATCTCTAAAAAAAGTAGCTTTTCTATCCTCTCCTAAGACAAGGGATAGAATAGGTGTTCCGTGAAAATGGATGTTATATCCAATGTTCCTTAGATTTTCAGCAACATATCTACTTTTTTCAAGAACATACTTTCTTCTTTCTGGTTCTCTTATTAAAAGTTTCAGGTTCTCCAATGATATAAAGTTCTGTATAGGAGATAAAGCTGTAGAAAAGATAGTCGTTCTCATTGTATTAACAAGATATTCAACAAGCATCTTAGTTCCACATATGAAAGCTCCATAACTTCCAACAGCTTTAGACAAAGTTCCCATCTGAATTATATTTTCAGAAGGTTTCAAACCAAAATGAAATAAAGTCCCCTTTCCTTCTCCTAAAATACCTGTGCTGTGTGCATCATCTATGATAACAACAGCTCCATACTTTTCTGCAAGAAAAATAATATCTTTCACATTTGCAATATCCCCTTCCATACTAAAGACACCATCAGTGATAATAAAAGAAAGTCTTTTGGAAGGATTTTTTTTCAGTTTATCCTCTAAATCGTTTATATCATTATGTTTGTATATAACTTTTTTAGCCTTTGAGAGTCTCACTCCATCTATTATAGATGCGTGGTTTAACTCATCACTGAATAAAACATCCTCTTCTGTTGTCAATGCCTGCACGAGACCTGTGTTTGCTAAATATCCACTTCCTACAACAATACAGTCTTCTGTTTCTTTAAAATTTGCTATAACTTCCTCTAGTTCTTTCTGAATTTCTTTATAGCCTGATACAAGCTGAGAAGCTCCACTACCAAGAGACAGATTTGATATCTCTTTGCACAATTTTTCTTTTGTATAGGAATTATCTTTTAATCCTAAATAGTCATTTGAAGAAAAATCTATTATATGTTCAGGAAGAATAACTCTTTCTCTATATCTATCTATCTGACGCAGGTAATTAAGCTTTTCCTTTAATATTTGCATTAACATCTCTTTTTACCTCTACATTTACTTATTGCAAAAAATATTCCCAAGCTTTGATTTTTACATCTGTATATTTTTTAATATTAAAGACAATTTCTTACGAAAATTAATAAAAAGAAAGACAGGATTATAACGTTGGATACATTTCTAAATCAACTATTTATAAATTTATCAAGTTATATACATCAAAACTGGCAGTTTGAAATCGCTTTTACAGTAGTAGCTTCTCTTATTCTTATTCTTTCCCATTATGGAAAAAAGTCTTTAGAAAAAAAATTTCACCATATTAAAAACTTCGTTTATATCAAGTCTGCCATATCTATTCTTATAATGATTATCTATTACAATATTTTTCATTTTTCTGGAAAATACCTTCATATAAAACTCTCTTCTTCCATATTTGAAAACCTAATGGTTCTCTACATCTCCTATGAGCTTATAAATGCCACATTCACTCTTTTAAATATAGAGAATAAATCTCTTTTACGATTTGTAAAAGGGATAGCATTTCTAGCTTTTTTAATTGTAATAATTATTGACATTGCTGATAAGTTTAATATAAACATTGGAAAAGAATATAACCTATGGGTAATATTTAAAGTTGTTCTTCTTGTTCCAACATCCATAATGGTATATCTGATTACATCAAATATTGAAAAACTTATCCCAGAAAAATTTTCTTTTATAAAGATATTTTTAAAAAAATATCATCTTGTTATCAACTTTGTTGTTATTGTTTTAGGTTTTCTATGGATAGTTAATATTATTGAGGTATCTGTAAATGTCCTTATAGGACTGTCAATTCTCACTGTATTAATGTTGTTTTATATATTCGTTGTTTTTTATATCGACGAAAAGGTAAAAGAAAATAGAGAGTTTTATGAGGAACATTTCCCTGACTTAGAAAGAAGAGCTATCTATGTTGTTACTATCATTTTCTTTTTCTTTACATTCTTCCTTCTTAGAGACTACCTAAACCTTGATAAAATCATTGAGTATTTAAAGAGTATATACGTTGTTAAAAGTGATATTCTTGCTATATCCTTATACTCTATAATTGAGTCTTTTCTCTTTTACTTCTTTATTCTTAATCTTATTCTCTTAGCCAAGCATTTAATTAGACTTTATAACTACAAAAGGACAGGAGAATTTATACCTACCCCAATAGAAGCTATTGTTTATAACTTTGGAGTTTTATTTGCCTCAATTATAGCTTTATCTATGCTAGGAATAACATGGAAAGTTTTACTTCCTATTATTGGTGCCCTTGGTATTGGTGCCGGATTTGGTCTTCAATCTATTGTTAATAACTATATCAGCGGATTTATCATTATTTTCAATAGAAAAATAAAAACAGGAGATATTATTGAGCTTCCGGGATTTGCTGGAAAGTTTGTTGGTAGTCCAAATGATTTTATCTTTGGTATCGTCACAGAAATAGGAGTTATAAATACAGTGGTGGAAACACCTGACGGCGTTGAAGTAGCAATCCCAAACTCAAGATTTGTCTCTGAAGATATTATCAACTATACATACACCAGTGACAGAATTAGGATTAGAATACCTTTTAAGGTTGGTTATGATACTGATTACAAAAAGGTAGAGCAGATTTTACTAAAGATTGTTACAGAGTATAAAGGCCTTATTCTTTCATATCCTCGTCCTCAAGTATGGTTTTTTGAGATGAAAGATTACTATAATCTTTTTTATCTTCTTTTTTGGATGAACGCTAAACACTGGAGACAGATAAGACTTTTAAGAAGTAATATCTACAAAAGAGCTTGGGAAGAATTTAAAAAAGAAGGTATTGAAATTCCTGTGATAAGCATAGAACTAAGAGATAATTTCCCTAAAAAAGAACCGGACCACATTGCAGAAATGGATATAGAAGAAAAGAAAAAAGAATAAATATAGTTTGCAATTTGTAATTTATATCTAAATTACATTTATAATAATTTTTCTTTTAAAGAGCAATAGAAGGTGTTTATCTTGAAATCCTTTGTAAAATTTTCTTTTTCTAGATTTGCTGAAACTTATAATAAAGAAGCTACTCTTCAAAAGGAAGCTGCAGAAATTTTGATAGATTTTGCTGATTCTTTAGAAGGAAAAGGTTTGGATCTTGGGTGTGGAACAGGATTTTTATATAGATTTTCTAACTGGAAAAATATAACTGGAATAGATATAGCAGAAGATATGGTTAAGTTTTACAAAAAATTTAATAGCAACTGCCTTATTGCAGATATGGAAAATTTACCTTTTAAAGAAAACTCTTTTGATTTTGCCGTTTCAAATTTTGCTCTACACTGGACAGATATAAAAAAATCTTTTAACGAAGTTTTTAGAGTGTTAAAAAAAGATAGATACTTTGTTTTTAATATTCCATTTAAAGGAAGTATGGAAGCTGTAGAAGAGATTGTAGGGAAAGAGACATTTGATTTTCTATGTGTTCCTGAAATTTTAAAAATATTAAAAGAATCAGGATTTTCTATTAAAGATTTCTTTGCCGAAGATCTGTATAGAGAATTTCCTGATGGTTACTCCCTACTTTCCCATCTTCATAAAACAGGAGTATCAATCAATCTAAAAGAAAAGAGTTTATCAGAGAAAAGGAAGATAGTTAAAAAATTTAAAGATTACAAAAAACCTGTAGTCTTAAATTACAGACTTTTGTTTGTAAAAGCTTATAAAACTTAGCTTAAAGCTAGTTTTTTATACTCTTTAAACTTAGCAACAGCCTTTTTATTTCTAAGATTCTGAAATATATAATGGAAATCTATAGCTTTTTTGTAAGACCTTATAAGGGTCTCTATAAGCTGGCATACTGTCTCATCCCCTGCTATACATTCATTCATCATATCAATAAGGAGGTCTTCAAGAGAAATAACATTTATAATTTGACCATCAACCTCTATCTGATTAAATGTTCCTGTGGGAATAAGTTCAAACTTTTTGCTTACTTCAACAACTATATCTCCCCTTGTCCAGAAATCTCCCATAGGCTGGTAACCAAGATTCTTAAGAACTTTTGTAAGTAGTTTTAGGTCTGGATATAAGAAAGAAATCATATTTGCTGGATACATCCCCTGTGTATAAACGGTAAGGGCAAATTTTCCAACTATAACCGGCTGAATTCTTGATCCAGACTTTTTTATTTCAGAATAGATCTCTTTTATCGCCTTTATCTGCTGATCTAATATAGACATTAATTCCTTCCTTTAGATTGTTTAGAATAAAACTATTTTACAATACAACTTATATAATGATGACTATCTTAAGTTATTTAAAGCTTTATAGCATTCTAAAATCTTTTCTATATTAAAGACCTTTATTCCATCATCATTGATAACGTATAAATAATTATTTTTTATGTATATCTTATGTACATTAGTAGCGATAAGATCGATATTTTTAGGTTTCTTTGGATTGCTTATATCAAACATCCATAAAGAATCCGATGTAAAATAAACAAGATATAAATATTTGCCTTTTACATATATAGATCTTATAGAATCACTAGTATTAATAGAGGCAATTTTTTTTGGTTTTTCTGGATTACTTATATCAATTATCTTGATCCCATCATCAACAATGTATAAGTAATTATCATCTATATGTATTTCATAACCTTGAATTTTAGCAAAAGATCTGACAATTTTTAGTTTTTGGGGGTTAGTTATATCGATGATTTTTAACCCATTATCACCAATAACATATGCGTAATTTCCTTTTATATATATGCTGCTTCCTTTTATATATTTAGTAAAATTAATAACTTTTATTTCTTTAGGATTACTTAAGTCTATAATTTTTAATCCTTCATTGCTTACAACGTATGCATAGTCATTCTTTATATACATATGGGGAACTATATCCATTACATCCCCTATTTCAATAAAACTAACAACTTTTATGTTTTTAGGATTACTTATATCTATAGCCTCTATCCTACTGTAATTAAAAATAAAAACATAATTATCTTTTACATACACTATATTTCCATAGTTTTCTTCATTAATAGGAAAAGAGCAAATAATCTTTGGATTTTTTAGATCATTTATATCAACAATTTCTAATTTTTGATTATTAATAACATAGGCATAATTATTTTTTATATAGATATCCTGTGAAAAAGTATTAAAAGAACCAATAAACGATTGGCTTTTAGGATTTTTAATATCAACAATTTTTAGTGTTGTACTGTCAACAGTATATGCATAATTTCCTTTTACGTATAGTTTACCTGCACCAACAGTAGATAACCCAATTATTTTTGGTTTTTCAGGCTTAGTTATATCTATAACTTTAAAATAGTAACCACCAGCAACATATGCATAGTTTCCTCTTATATATATGTCATATGCGTCGGTATAAAGACTATTTACAATTTTTGGTTTTTTAGGATTAGTTACATCAATAATTTTTATGGAATAACCAGTAGTAACAAATGCATAGTTTCCTTTTATATCTACTTTATATGCGTTATCCGTACCAATGACACTAACTAATTTTGGATTTTCAATATCACCTATATAAACAATTTTTACTCCTGATTTAGACCCTTCAGAAAGATATGCATAATGACCTTTTATATAAATATCTACTGCATACGTATCAAAGTAACTAACAACTTTTGGTTTTTTGAAGTTTCTTATATCTAAGATTTTTAATCCGTCAAAACCAACTATATATGCATAATCGTTATCCACACATACACTATATCCTTTATAGGTATCAAGGGAGCTTATAACTTTTGGTTTTCTAGGATTATGTATATCTAAAATTTTAAGTCCAGATTCATCATTGATAACATATGCATAATTTCCTTTTACATATATACTACGTCCTCTTACATTGTTTAAAGAAACAATAAGTTTTGGCTTCTTAGGGTTACTTATATCAATAACTTTAAGTCCAGATTCATGCCCAACAAGGTATGCATAATTATCTTTTATAGAGATATCCATTGAATAGATATTTTCTGCATCTTTGATATTAAAGGTGCCAATAACATGTGGGCCACATTTACATTGAACTTCTGTTAAGCCATTACATATATTCTTATTGATTGATTCTGATAAGTTTGAAGCATATGAAAAATTAGCGGATAAAAACAAAAATAATAAAAGTATACGATTTAAGAAAGCTTTAATAATCATCTTTATAGATCCCCTTCCCCATTTATGAATTGATTAATATTATAACAACGATAGATATAAGAAGAGCTGTTTCTTGGGATATTTTAACTGTAATGTTAAAAACATAAATATTTGAAATTACTTAACTAAAATTTTCAATAAATCAATTTTTTCGTTAAAAATTTCAATTTTTTCGTTTTCCTGGTAGATATGAATTGACTTGAACAATTTTCCTGAAGGTTGGGTGTATTTTTCAAGGACGTTGTCTTTCAGGTTTACTATCCAGACTTCTTTAGCTTTACCTTTTGCGTAAACCGGAAGTTTTACTTCCCTATCGTAATCAAGGGTTGTGTCTAAAATCTCAATAATCAAAACTGCATCTTTTATCTTTGGAATATCTTCCTTTTTGTAAATCTCTTCTGGATAGATAGCTATATCTGGATATAGAAGATTTTTGGCGTCTATCTTTATAGGATTTTGTGTCCAGATAACCAATTTTTCTTTAAGTTTAGGGTCAGAGTAAATAATCTCATATAATTTTCTTTCTAAAACTTTAGCATGTCTAAAACCTATTGGTGTCATCATAAAGGGTTCTCCATTAATCAATTCTATTTTTTCTTCTGGGTGAAATATCCCTGCCTCATACATTTTTTTCAGATGGTTTATGGTGAATTTGTATGGTTTAGGTGATTTTTGTTTTGAAGAAACAGGTTTTTTAGAGAGGGTTGCTGTTGACATGACAAGTCCTCGCAGATTTTTTATTTA
>JALVKE010000100.1:14344-14725 GCA_027028005.1 Persephonella sp.
GTTCTTTTGTGTTGAATGCGTTTAGTTTTCCAAAAAGGAACTCAAATTTTTTGTAAAGAGCATCAAGGATTTTGTTTTTGTATTCCTCGTCTAATGTCCACCATTCATATTTAAAGGGTCCAAAACCTTTTTTTCTTGTTTTGTAGATAAACTGCTCTTCTGTCCAGCCTTCTTTCCATTCATTTTTGAGGTTTTCCTTTATCCAGCTGTAGATTTTTTCTCTGAAATCTTCTGGAATAAGGTCATACATTATATTCTGGAAGCCTGTTGCAAGGTGAATTTCGCAGCAGTTGTTTTCAGGGAATTTGTCAAATAGTTCATCTGGAAGTGTTGAAGCTCCGTGCTGAACTGTTCCACCTAAACCGTATTTTTCCCTTGCTA
>JALVKE010000101.1 GCA_027028005.1 Persephonella sp.
ATATAGCAATATTACCGTTATTTAAAATAACTTTAACCGAATCATCAAAGTATTTAATTATAGGCTTTGCTATTTTTTTTTATCTAAAGGATTTTCTCCAGTTGTGAGGTAAATAAGCAAATCCTTTAAATATGTTAAACAGGTATTAGACACGGTTCCACATTTACCAATAATATACCATGCATGGAATAACCATTCCGTCTTTGGTAGTGAATCCAAGTTAACGAAGAGAAAATTGACTTTATCATTCTTAGTGTCTATAAAAGGTTGTAATCGATTTATTGCTGAAAGAAATTTCGATATAGAAATTTGTCGGAAAGTCTGAACAGAATTAAAAAAAGAAAACTTTCTCATTATATCTTTATCTATAAATCTGGTATGAATCTCCCTATTATCAAACACTATAGTCGATGTATCTATTATCCTCAAAGAGTGATTACGATTCATTATTACCACTTGTTGACCATAATTTACAACAAAATCTTTACCTTTACTTCGAAGTTCTGAACCAAACGATAATATTAGTAATATTATTAGTATCACCATTAGTATATAACCTATATCTCTCATAAAAGGGAGGAAATTCTAACTCGGGCTTTATGTACTATTGTCCCCTCTTTATCCTTCACACCCCATTCTATAATCTCTGTTATCCGTACTGTTTCTTCTATACTCATAATATTCCTTAATTCTTCCTTATTCTCTACATCTGCCCATTCTACTAAATCTTTGCGAGAGATGAGCTCCCCCTCCTTTTCATTACCGATTACCTCATAACCTCTTTTATGTTCCAGAAATCTTCTTATTGCATTACGAATCCCAAGTTTATCCCTAATACCTTCGTAATTTAATAAATTTACAAAGTTGTCGGTACCTATATCTCCTAATTTTGCCTCAAGCTCCCTGAGTTTTTCATAATAGTTAATATCATTGACTATTATACCATCTTCTCCATTACATTTCTCATCTTGGTATTTGTCTATTATCTTATAATACTCACCAAGTCCCTTAAGATCTTTAAAATTCCCAGACAAATCTACATTTTCATCTTCAATTTTACTTATTAATTTTGAAACATTTAAAGCAAACTCATTGGGTTTATATATTACTTTACATGTCTCAAAATATTCCCTTATTTTATCCCTGATATATTCATCTCTGGTGCTACAGTATTTGTCTCTAAGATATTGTACAAGTTGTGGTTTGTGAGATTTATAATACTTCTCAATATCTTCAAGTTTCTTCACAGTGTCTTTACTACGTATGTCACCTACTATTAACTTATAATTTTTGATTTCAGCAAAATCGACTGGAATTTTACATCCTTCTTTTTCCAGTTCACTCAAAATCTCTGAAACCAATAATATCTCTCTATTAACTCCGCGCTTTTCTCCATAAATCTCTTCTTTCCTTATACTAGCAAATTCATCAAACGCTGTCTTCCCCTTTTTACCTTCTCGAATTGTCTCCCGCTCATCTATTTTGTTGTTTTTATAATACTTCTCTGAAATCTTCAACCTATCATTTTTTAGAGCATTCTCTTGCTTAGATAATACCTTCTTCAAATCCCCTATACTCCCACTTATCTGTGATATCTCCCCTTTTAAATCTCCCATCTCCTTCTTCAAATCCCCTATACTCCCACTTATCTGTGATATCTCCCCTTTTAAATC
>JALVKE010000102.1 GCA_027028005.1 Persephonella sp.
CTTTTTTAGCAGCCTCAACAACTTCTCTAACAGAATAGCCATGTCCGTATCCACAATTAAAAACATCACTTTCTCCACCATTAAGTAAATATTCTAAGGCTACAATATGAGCATTTGCTAAATCCTCGACATGAATGTAATCTCTTATAGCGGTCCCATCAGGAGTAGGATAATCAGTTCCAAAAATTTTTATATTTTCTCTTTCTCCTTTTGCAGTTTTAAGTATTAATGGAATTAAATGCGTTTCTGGATTATGGCTTTCTCCAATTCTACCTTCTGGGTCTGCACCTGCAACATTAAAATATCTCAATGAAACATATTTAAATCCATAAGCATTGCTCATATCTCTCAAAATATTTTCAACAAAAGCTTTAGACTTTCCATAAGGGTTTATTGGATTTAAAGATTCTGTTTCTTTTATAGGAACGTTTTCAGGTTCACCATAAACAGCTGCGGTAGAGGAAAATATAAATTTATCAATTCCAAATTCTTGCAAAACTTCCAGTAGGTTTAAGGTATTTGCCGTATTATTTCTATAATATTTCAAAGGATTTTCAACTGATTCAGCAACTTCAATAGATGCAGCGAAATGCATAACAGCATCGGAAGAGAAATTTTTGATAACTTCTCTTAGCTTTTCTTTATCCGATAAATCTAAAATTTCTAACTTACCATATAGAACAGCTTCTTTATGCCCTGTTGATAAATTGTCTATTGTTAAAACTTCATGCCCTTTCTCTCCAAGCTGCTTAACAACATGACTTCCTATATACCCAGCTCCACCAGTGACTAATATTTTCAAGTAAAAGTTCTCCTAAATAACTATGTTTTTTATTATATAGCCTAATTCTTCATACCAGGTGGGAATATTAGTATCTAACATAGAGGAAATCTTTTGGTTATCCATGGCTGAAAATTTAGGTCTTTTTGCTGGAAGATTAAATATATCCTTGGAAACAGGATAGATAAATTTTTTTATTCTTTTTATCTCAAATATTTTTTTGGCCCATTCATATCTTGAAGCATACTCTGTATTAGTAAGATGAAATAGACCAGTTAGGCCTTTATCTATAGCCTTTAAACTAACATTTACTATTGTTCTTGTTGAAGTTGGAACTGATATTTCATCGTAAGCTATTTTTAGATAATCATTATTTTTCGTCCATTGCATTAGTTTATATATAAAATTTTGTTTTCCTTCCCCGTATACCCAGCTTGTTCTGAAGATCAGATATTTTTCCGGATTTTCTTCCATCAGCCAATTTTCACCTGTCAGCTTGCTTTTTCCATATTCATTAAGTGGGTTTGGAATGTCTTCTTCTGTATAAAGACCGTTTTCTTTTGTCCCATCAAAGACATAGTCTGTTGAATAAGTAATTAGATAGCTATTATACTCTTTGCAGGCATAAGCTAAGTTCTTAACACCTAAAGCATTAGTTTTGTATGCATTCCAATACTCACTTTCAGCTTTGTCAACAAGGTTATAAGCAGCACAGTTTATAACTATATCAGGTTTATAATCTTCAAGAACTTTTAAAACAATGTTTAAATCTGATATATCACACTCTTCATGAGATAAGGCTGAAAAGTTCTTTTTTTGGTTTGCTAAATATTTTACAAAAGCGTTTCCAAGTTGCCCGTTTTTCCCAAGAATTAAATATTTCATGT
>JALVKE010000103.1 GCA_027028005.1 Persephonella sp.
CGCATAGAGAATATGACGGACTTATAATCAGAAAGCTATTTAGATACATACCTGACCCTGATGAGTTAAAAATACCACAAAACATTGTGGATTTATTCATGAAACAGGCAAACAGAGGGGGAATAGCCCTTGTAGCAGGAAAGCAAAGGCAGGGAAAGTCAACAACAATAGCGTCATTAATAAATGCTTATCTAACTGAAAATGACGCAGTGGTGGTCACGGTAGAGAACCCTATTGAATATAAGATAGAGGCACTGAAAGGGGTAGTGATACAAAAAGAAATCCTCACCTATCTAAACGAAGGGGAGGAACTTGTAATAGAAAACCTGATAGAGAAAGCATCCGAGAGGGCTTTGATAGATGCAGCCAGAGAGTTTCCCTCAATAGTGGAGATAGGAGAAATAAGGACACCATTTGAGGCAAACATGGCTGTATCACTGGCAGAGTCGGGAGTATTTGTTATAGCCTCTTTCCACGGGGAAACAATACCTTATGCACTGTCAAGGTTTATCAATCTGCTGAAAAGTGCTGCCAAAACTCCGGATGAGGCACAGTATAAACTACACATATTCCTTTCACACCTGAAGTTTGTAGTAGGTCAAAGGCTTCTTCCTAACAAGGAAGATGAAACAATGATGGAGCTTGTGGCAGAGTATTACATACCATCATTACAGGATACTCATATGCAGTTTATAAATCTGCTTAAAAAGGAAGATTTCTTTACATTCTTCCAGAGGTTTGCAACTGCACCAAAAAGTCCATTTGAGAAGAACCTATCTGTAGCACTGCAGGAGGCAGTAGTAGAGGGTAGAATTGACCCCAGAATAGCACAGGACGCAGATATATATAAACAAACCCTTAGAATGTTAAGAGGTTAAAAACAGGAAGGAGGGCTAAAGGGATGCCTGTTGTTGTTAAGAGTGTCTGGGGAAAAAGAGAATACCCGGACACTCTGCTTAGCATCCCTGATAGGCATTACTGGGAACTTATAGATGAGGGATACTGCAAGGAGATAGCACAGCTGAAGAAAGTAAGAGATGCTTACTTGGATAAAATGAAGATAGAAGGGGATTTGGACAGGTTTTTAGAAAAGCTAAGGAAAATAGGTTTATTGGAGGATTGATATGAGGTTTTTAGTAGATTGGGAGAGATTATCGGATATAGCGAAAAACAGAGAGCTTCCAGAGGTTGTATTGGGCAGGGCTTTAGGGCTTGCCCTTACGAAGTATGGCTTAGAGACAACATTTTTAAAAGGGGCGGAATATACTGGGCATATAGATTGGATAAAGGTATTAGAAAACTTGAAGGCACTAAAAGAGGGAAGGGATTTATCTGATGATGATGTGGCAGAATTGCTAAAATCTGCAGCTGTTTTTGTAACAAACCAGCTAATATCAAAAAACATGGATATGACCAGTCCTTTGACAGGGCTTAAAAAAAGTGATTATGTAGCAGGCAAAAAAGGGAAGATGCCGATTACAGAGGAGGACAAGCAGCTTATATCAGGATTTTACATAGGGGTTTTAGAAGGGTTTGAGAAAGGTCTTGATGCTGAAATGTCTCAAGCTCTGAAGGACAGCACGGAGGAGACATTAGAAAGAGCTATGCCTGATGTGTATAGGATAGCTGAAAGCATACCAGAGGAAGAGGTTTTAGGGGAGCTTACCACGAAAGAAAAAGTAGTAATAGATATGTTTTTAAGTAATAAGAATTTTACTGATTTATCAGAAGAAGATAAAAAAACGGTTATAAGAGGGCTTGTAAAAGCAGGAGAACCGAGGATAGTGTCTATTTATGTGAGAGCAAGGGCAGAAGTAGCACACAAGCCACCTACTACAAACTTCCAATTGGGGTATGATGATGAAGAGGTTAAAAGGAGAGGTCCTTCTCTTTAAAATTGCCGCCTCTCTGCTTCTGTTTTTTTCTGCAGCACAAGGGCAGGATGTTATAGTCCTGCCCGTATCATATGATTATGAGGTTGTAGATGAGGCTAATGAGATAGACTACTGCATATCAAGAGCAAGTGAAAAATACGGGATAAATCCAGAGATATTCTACACGATAGCGAAAATAGAGAGTGGTTTCAATCCTTATGCATACAGGAAGAACAGGAATGGGACTGTGGATATAGGGCTTATGCAGATAAATTCAGCCACAGCCAGACATTTCGGGTATTCTCCTTCACAGCTGTGGGATATTTGCACGAATGTAGAGGTAGCAGCATTAAAGCTAAGGAGCTGTTATAGGAAGTATGGAGAGTCGTTAAAGACAATAGGTTGTTATCATTCAAATACAGCTTATCACATGAGAAAGTATATCAGGCTGTTTCAAAAAGCTTATTACAGGATGAGGTGAAGGACTATGATTATAAAATTCAGGATAAACGATGAATTCGCAAGACCTCAAGAGCCTTTAGAGATAACCATAGATACAGAAGAAATTGAGGAAGCACTGGAGAAAGCCAATCCTGAGGAATTGGCGAAAATGGTAGGGACAGGGGTATATGGGTTTAAGACATATTTAATGTTTGACCCGCAGGAAGCAAAGTTTAAGAAAGTTGAGTTAACATCCAACACCAGATTACGCTATCCGTATTTGTTTCCTGTATTTGAAATAATAGGAGAGTATGATGTGCCTTATACTCTTAGTGAGGCTTTAGAAAATGGATGGCTTTATTACAGAAATTTTGAACCATTTAAAGAGTGGTTAGAAAATAGCTATCCAGAGTTTTTAGAGAGGTTAGAAATATCGTCTGAGGAAGTTGAAAAACTGATTAAAGACATGCCAGATGAGTTGAAGGAAAAAATCTGGGAAGAGGAGCTTGTCTCGGCATTAGCAGAAGATATTAGTGAAAGTCTAAGTGGGATAGGAGTAGGAGACATTCTGGATTGGCTTAGAGAAAATGGAGAGGAAATACAGGTAAGAAAAATAAAGTTGTAAAAAGGGGATACAATGGAGATAAGAGTTATCAGATTAGAGCTTGTTAGTGGATATGGTAATGTAAGGGCTTTTGTGGATGTTGAGTATGGGGGGATAGTTATAAGAAACATAAAGATTGTTCAGCAAAAGGGATACAGACCTTATGTAAGACTGCCAGAAGCTTCGTTCATAGGGCAAGACGGAAAGAAAAAGTATGTGCCGATAATGAAATTTGCAGATGAGGAAACTCAAGAAAAATTCAGAAAGGTTATTTTAACTGCATATAAAGAAGCTTTAGAAGAGAAGATAAAGCAAGTCCAGATGGTAGGAGGAAAGCCATGAGATTGCCTATTGCCACAAAAGATGTAATAAGTTTAGTTTCCATGCAAGGAGTAAAAAAATTAGATATGGAGAATGAGGATGGTTTATTTATAGCTGAGTTTGAGGGAGGGAGTATTAGGTATCGTCTTTATGATAAGAAAAGGCATTATTTTGAGATTAAAGATGATCCGCAGTCAGGGGAGGTTATGATTAGTGGAACAGGTAGAATATCGGAAGAAAAAGCAGCTTTTTTAAGCTTTTCTTTTAAGATGATGGAGAAGTTTGATATTCCAGAGGTTAAAGAGATTGAAAAAGAGCTTAGGAAAATGGGAGCGTTAATAATGGAGGGTATAGCTGTAGCCAGTATTTACGACAAGGATTTATTTGACAGGTCAGAGCTTCCAGATATAGATTTTAACAAACATTTGGCAGGTCTTTGTGAGATTGCAGAGTCAAGACCAGAGGAGAAAGAGATTATTGAGGCTGTTAAGGTAACAAATGAGGAAAATATGAGCTTTTATTATAGTTTGCAAAAGGCTGGTGAGGATAAATACTGGTTCACTACAGGGATAAAAATGGATAGGAATACTGCAAACAAGATATTTAACAATATAACCGATGAGGTTTTAGATATAACAAAGCAGTTAGGAAATACTAACAAAACTAAAGCAGGGATAAGACTATGAGTTTTGATGTTTTCAGACATCTTTACACAGATAGTATATTAGCTTTTACAACAAATGGAGTAGTTAAAAAGGATGGTTGTTTAGTAATGGGTAGAGGTATAGCTTATGCAGTGAAACAGAGGTTTAAAGGGATAGATAAAGCACTGGGCAGATTGGTGTCTGAGGGAGGAAACAGGGTTTTTTATTTAGGGGACTGGAATTACAAAGGCAGGCAGATAGGTTTAGTATCATTTCCTACGAAACATGGTCTTTTAAAGAAAGAGGATGTATCTATTGATATGGTTTTACATCAGTATAGAGATGACTTTTTGAACACAAACAAGAAATACATAGAGGGTTGGAAGCTGTATTCAGATATAAATCTGATAGAGAGATCTCTACAGGAGTTAACAGAGATAGATTTTACGAAAAAAAATGCCAGAATGCACCTGTTTTTAAACAGGTGATGAATGGCAGAGAGTTTCGTTAGAAACTCTCAAAATCCTTTAATTGTTAATCTGCTATAATACTATAGAGGTTTTCAAAATGACTACAATAGTTTTAGATAAAAAGCAAAAAATAAAAGAAAGCCTAAAAAAGACAAAAGAAAAACGAAAAAACCAGATACCTAAAGTTTATCAACTTAAAATCTCATACTCTAATCTAAACAAACAACAAAAACAATGGCTTGAAAGAGTATTCTTAGAAGCAAAATGGTTATATAACTACACAGTGGCAGATATAGAAAACAGATTAAACCCACAAACAGAAAAACTAAAACAAGTAGAAGTAAAAACACCAAAAGGCATTGAAACAAGGGAGATAACCTGCTTATCCTCTCAAATGAAACAAGGAATACTGGATAGAGTGAAGAAAAACCTAACAGACCTATCAAAAGCAAAACAAAAAGGAATAAAAGTAGGAAAACTAAAGTTTAAATCTGATTATAGAAACATACCTTTAAAGCAAAATGGAATAACATTTAAAGTATTAAAAGACAAAAACAGATTAAAAATACAAGGACTTAAAAAGCCATTAAGAGTATTAGGACTACACCAGCTACCAGAAAACTGCGACATAGCAAAAGCAGAACTGATAAAGAAACCAGATGGATACTATATACATCTGACCTGTTATATAGACAAAAACCAAGTAAAAGAGGAAAAGATAAACAAACCAATCGGAATAGACTTTGGAATAAAACACCAGTTAACCCTATCAAACGGGATAACGATAAACTACCGTATAGAAGAGACAAAAAGACTAAAGAAACTACAAAAAAAATTATCAAGAC
>JALVKE010000104.1 GCA_027028005.1 Persephonella sp.
CCGTTTTCAAACCCTCCTTGATCCAAAGGAGATGGTAACAATGCTATTTCGATATGTCAATAGCTGATTTTACTTCCAGGAAAGACCCCTCCGCCATCGCGGGCGGAGGGGTTTCTAGCGCAAGGAACGGCAGGTTTAATAGCAGGGGATTTTGTTTTTTCCGCCGTAGTAAGTAGACCGGTCAAATTTTTGATTTATATTCTCAAGAACGTTCTCGAACTCGGTCCAGCTAAAGTTGCCATTGTTGTCTAAAAATTTGTCAAACTTAACAAAATACAAATTAACTGGATAATATCTGGGGTTACTGCAACTACACCACCTATCCCTAAAAATAACTATAGCCTCTCTAAGTTTTCCAATATCTTCTTTTTTAGCTTCGCAAAGACCTGCAAAAAGATGACCTAAAATCCCTATTCTGTCTTTTTCTATATCATCATTCTCATCCTTTTTGATAATTCTATTTCCTGCAACCAGAATAAAAAATTTTTCTTCCTCCATATTTACCTCTTTGAAAACCTCTAAAAAATTGTGCAATAATTTAACATACCACTGAGATTGTTCATGAGAGACTTCCGATTTAATTTTTCTGTTTATATCTTTAAAAATTTGAAAAGATAAAGTGTTATTTGTTTCTTCTTCAATTAAAGCCTTTATTTCATCATTTATCTCGTTATCATCTTGTCTTTCCTTCTGAGCATAAGGTAAAAGGTCCCAGTGAATAACTCTTAATTCTTTTTTTCCATATACGTAATCAAGTAGAAATCCAAGCCATTCTTTCCTTTGTTTATTTTGATAAATTCTATTAATGATGATTTTTGGTATGTCTTTTTTTGACATATTTGTCCAGTCTTGGATGTTTATTTGTTCTGTGTTGTTCTCTATGTTGGGGATCCAATAAGAAACTTTTTTGAAATGATATATTAGATTATTTGGATTTGTTGTAAAGTTCACATTTAGTCCTTTATCTCCATTTATTTTGTGGTTAATCTCTCTTAAAGGCGTGAGTGTCAGCCACGAAAACATTGATCGATTAAATTTTTCTATTATTTCTTCTAATACTAATCGCTCTTCGTATATGCATCTGCTATATCGTCTAATTCCAGTTATTACTTGTTGAGCGGGTGCTAAATATAATTTTTCGATTACATCTTCATTTAGCGCTGGTTCGTAGGTAATTAATAGGACGTTAGGCTGAAATTTTCTAAATTTTTCTTTTTCATAAACTGGAGCATGAGGAGTTTTCCTTAATAAATCTATTAAGGTGTTCCTATTAGCATTACTAATAAAACCCTTAAGAACTCTTCTTAACTCTTTATCTCTATACCAAAAATCCCTCCCCAACACCTTCTCAAGCCTTTCAAGGCTATACGGATTGTCTTCCTCAATACAAAACCTTACCGTACTCATACCTTCCACCTCCTAAGTTTTATTTAGCCAAAAATAGAATAAAAGTCCCCAAAATTGATTTGACATTTCTTAAAGTGAGCCTTTTATGGTTGTCTTCCCCGTCTAAGGTGAAAATAGCTGTCCTTGCAAATATGAATAGCGATCATCAACAAAGCGTCTTCTAACGTGTCTTCAGGGGCTGCAATCCAGACAACTTTTTGAGAGCCACTCTTATCTTCTAAAATCCAGTGGGCTTATCATTTTCAGACAAGAAAAGAT
>JALVKE010000105.1 GCA_027028005.1 Persephonella sp.
TTCATATTCCTTTTTATAAACCTCTACATATTTTGGAACTTCCGGCCTTGGTCCAACTAAACTCATTTCTCCTTTTAAAACATTTATAAGTTGGGGAAGTTCGTCTAACTTGTATTTTCTTAAAACTTTTCCAATTTTAGTAATTCTGGGATCTTCTCCTTTTGTGACTTGTGCTCCCAATTTTTCAGCATTTTCAACCATCGTTCTAAATTTATAAATCTTAAAATATCTACCATTTTTTCCAACCCTTATCTGACGAAAAAAGATGGAACCGCCATCTTCTTTCTTTATTAAAAAAGCTATAATTAAAAAAGTAGGTGATAAAAATAATAAACCAATAAATGACAATATAAAATCTAAAAATCTTTTAAAATATTTTTTGTACATACTCTTTTTGTGAACTATTTTCTATTTTCTTCTATAATATTAAGAACGTTATCTATTATATAATTAATTTCTTTGTCTGTCATTCCAGGGAATATAGGTAAGGAAATTACTCTTTCAAAAATCCATTCACTATTTGGAAAATCTTCATAGTTGTATAATTTTTTATAGTAACTAAACCTATATAAAGGAATAAAATGAACACTTGTTCCAATTCCTCTATTTTTAAGCTCTTCAATAAATTGATTCCTATTTATTTTTAATGCTTCTAAATTTAGTTTCACTGGATAAAGATGCCAAGAGGAAATTCTATCATCTTTCACTTTATATAAAATTAACTCTTCATAATTCTTAAATTCTTCATTATATTTTTCTGCAATTTTAATTCTTTCCTTCCACATCCATTCAATTTTTTTTAATTGTGCAAGTCCTAAAGCAGCATTTATGTCCGTAGTATTGTATTTATATCCATTTTCAATGACATCATATTCCCAATTTCCTTCTTTTGAATACCTTTTCCATGCGTCTTTACTTATACCATGGAGGCGTAATATTCTAATTCTATCAGCCCATTTATCGTTTTCAGTGGTAACCATTCCTCCTTCACCAGTAGCAAGGGTTTTAGTGACATAGAAGCTAAAAGCTGTTATATCTCCAATAGTTCCAATTTTTTTTCCTTTATACCATGCAGGAAGTGCATGAGCCGCGTCTTCTATAACATAGAGATTATATTTTTTGCTTATGGCTAATATTTCATCCATATCTGCTGGTTGTCCTGAAAAATGAACAGGAATAATAGCCTTTGTTTTAGGAGAAATTTTCTCCTCTATTTTATTTATGTCAATAAGATGTGTATCTTTTTCTATATCAACTAAAACTGGCTTTGCTTCAAAATAATTTACAACTTCAGCTGTCGCCACGAAAGTTGTAGATGGAATTATAACTTCATCTCCTTTTTTTAGTCCAATCACTTTTAAAGCGAGATGTAGTGCAGCAGTGCAAGAATTAACAGCAACTGCATTTTTACTACCAATGTAATCCTTAAATCTTTTTTCAAACTCCATTGTTTTCTTGCCCATAGTAAGCCAGCCGTTTTTTAAACTTCCTATTACTTCATTAATTTCTTCTTCTGTTATGTATGGTTTATGAAAAGGTATCTGCACTTTACTCCTCCTTAGATTGATTAAAACTCTATAATTTAATAATCCATCTTCATTTTTAATGATTTTTAATTCAGTTTATATTATTTTCAATTTTCATATATTGTTAGATCAAGAA
>JALVKE010000106.1 GCA_027028005.1 Persephonella sp.
AAATCATATAAGCTACTAGTGTATTCGAAAGACGAGGTTAATGAAGAAAAACTAGCTAGGCTTGAAGAGTATTTCCGAAATAGGGTGATCAAACAATATACACCAACTCGTATTCTCAGAAGAAAAAAAGAGAGATTGAGGACTAGAAAGGTATATGAGGTAAGAAATAAGCTTTTATCAAAACATTTGTTTGAAACCATAATCTATTGTGATGGAGGACTATATGTTAAAGAACTAGTTCATGGAGATAGAGGTAGGACGACGCCGAGTTACGCGGAAATACTAGGTACTGAGCTCTACCCGATCGAGATCGATGTTATCGGGGTCGAGACTTAGGATTAATGAGTTGTTCTCATAGTAGGGAATAAATTTATAACACTAAATAGTATTCTACGTATTTTGATACATCTAGTAATCAATGAGGGTTAAGAATATGGTTAAGGCACCACGAGGATTTAGGCATCGAACGAGAAAAGTACTTAGGAAACATATTAGAGAAAAAGGGGCTGTTCCACCACTTAGTTTACTCATGATCGAATATAAACCCGGTGATAAAGTACATATTGTTATAAACCCTGCTATTCACAAAGGCATGCCTCATAGGAGATATCATGGAAAAACTGGTGAGATCATAGGTAAACGAGGTAAAGCCTATATCGTTAGAGTATTCTTAGGTGATAAGGAGAAAACATTGTTTATAAGACCAGAACACTTAAGACCAGCAACACAGACAACTAGGTGATATTCTTTGGCTGAGGAATTAGATGTTGAGATCATAGAGGAAAAACACCTAACAAATGCTGAAGCATATGAGTTGTTAAAGAAAGTCGTGGATAAGATCATGGAAAAAGAAGCATCTATCCCAATGCTGTTGTCTAAGACACTTGATTATCTTAAAAAGTTTTCAAAAGTAGATCCCGAGACTGCGAGAAAGCTACGAGAAAAACTTAGAGAATACTGGTTAAAAGAAGAAAATATTATAATGAAACTGATGAGATAATAAATAAAAAACTAAGAAATGTGCTTTCAACAGATTTAATACCAATTTTTTGCATTGGTGAAACATTGGAACAACGAGAAAAAGGCGATATGAAAAATGTAATCATATCACAATTAGAAAAAGGTTTAAAGGGATTAAAAATATACAAAAATCTTTATATCGCATACGAACCCGTTTGGGCTATTGGAACCGGCAAAAATGCCACACCAGAACAAGCAGAAGAAGTGCATAGTTTAATTAGAGATTGGCTAAAAGATAATTATTCTAACGATGTTGCTGAAAATATTCCAATTTTATACGGTGGTAGTGTTAAACCCGAAAATTTGATTAGCTTGCTTTCAAAACCAAATATAAACGGTGCACTCATAGGTGGTGCATCACTTGATGCTGAAAAATTTATGAAAATGATTAAAGATGCTATAAAACTTACTAAATGAGAGAGATATGCTTGATTTAAAGTTTATTAGGAATAATAAAGATTTGGTTATTAATGCTGTAAAAAATAAAAATGAAACGGTTGATATAAATTATCTTCTTGAATTGGACGAAAAAAAGCGAAAATATCAATTTGAATTTGATAATTTAAGACACAAACAAAATACGGTTTCAAAAGAAATAGGAGCTTTAAAAAAAGAAAAAAAAGATGTTTCCAATCTTTTA
>JALVKE010000107.1 GCA_027028005.1 Persephonella sp.
CAAAATGGGATTAGCCGAAAAAGGATTTAAGCTTGCTTCCATCAGATGGTATAGAAACATTTCAAGGGAAATTGATGATGCAATAAAAGAGCTAATAGAAGTGGAATACCCCATAGGTAATGAAATTTACAGAGACGAAACGGGAATTTACTTTATAGTTGGCGAGTGTTTAGGAGATGATTCTAAAGGAAACAGTATAGTTCCTCTAAAGCAAGAGTTTAAAGAGCTAGAAGACAAAATCTTAGGAATTTTTAAGGAAAAAACCAATGATGAGTTTTATCCAGCTATCTATTTAACTAAAGCCTCAAGAGGCTTAATGAATTTAACAACTTTACTTGAAAAAGCAAACGAGAACTTCTTAGAAGCAAATTGGGAACAAAAAAGTTTGTATCTGAAAAAATGTAGTAAAAGAAGCATAGGAATATGTCCTGTTTGTAAGACAAGATTACTTTATGAGGATGATAAAGAAAATAGAAGTAGTCTAGTAATCTGTAAAACTTGTTATCATAGAATTTATCGGAAACAAGTGGAAAATTGGAAAAAAAATATATCTGAAGAAACTATTTGGGTAGATGAAATTAAAGACATAAAAGGGAGAATTAGTTTAATCTCTATTAACCTTAAGTTATATGATTGGTTAAATGGGAATCTGCTAAACACTTTATTGGTAAATAAAGCGGACTTTCTTGATTTAGTTAGTGATACAGTAAATTTGATAAATGAGGATAAAAAAATTTCAGAGGGCCTCTTAAAAGATTATGTTGATAAGAATATAAGAAACCTTACTGTAAGGGAGTTTCTGAAAAACTGGTTAATGGAACGGTCAATAGGAAACAAATGGGAAACTTTTATAATTAAAAATATAATTAATCTAACAGAGATAAATTATAAAGAAAGGAAAATCGATTGGGATAGGATCAGTAACAGAGAGAAGGAATTTCTAGTAAAATTACTTATTCAGTTTCTCTTAAGAAAAAGTCCTTCGCCTGCGCGTCTTAGAAGGATATGGAAAAGTACGGAAGAATTTTTAAAATATATACATGTTAATCTAGAGGATATTTTAGAAATTCCTGAATGGAGAAAAAAAAGACTAGTTTGGGAAATTAAAAATCCTAAAAGCTTAAAGGACTTAAAAATAAAGAGGACTGGGGAGGAGCTAGAAGGCAATGGGCTGAAATTTTGGGCACAAATTGAGGGAGATTCTGTTAAAGTTTATTTGATTAGCTCCATAAAAGATTTTTTAGATATTTATGATACAGAGGGTATAATAAAGGATATTTTAAATAAAAAATATATAACATTTTCGGGAAACAGACGAGATAAAAGAGAAAGAAAAGTTAAAAAGGAACTCGAAAATATTGGACTTGAGTTAAAAAACTCAAGTGGAGAATATACTAATATAATATTAAAAAAAGACAACCCGTTAAAAGCTGAAATTGAGGTTAAAGTGCACAATTATAAACCTTTTTCTTTAATAACAAACATTAATCCCATTAATTATCAGGTCCTAATTCCTACGGAGTATGTTCCAAATTTGATAAGTAAGGTAATGGAAGAGTATGATAAAAGATTTAAGTATGTATATGGTAAGCTACCTATTCATATTGGTATTATAACATCTTATTACAAGAAACCATTATATATAAGTCTAAAAGC
>JALVKE010000108.1 GCA_027028005.1 Persephonella sp.
CATCTATCCATGCTTTAGAGGGGCAAACTTTTGATGTTAACGTAACATTTGAAAAGCCTGGTTCTGCAGGTGATTTTGAGTGCCATTTCAAACTAAAAGATGAAAATGGAAAATATTATAAAATAGGAAATTCTGATAATATATGGATAAAAATAAAAGTAACAGCAAACAATCTAATAGTTCATACAAACACTAATACTAAAGTAGTTAAACCATATGAGAATCTTTATCTATTAGTTGATATACAAAATGGAAACCCACCTTATGATTTAACTATAAATTGGGGAGATGGAAATATTGATAACTATACAATAAACGATAAAGGAGCTACATATTCACACTCTTACAAAACTCCAGGAAGCTACCAAATTTTTGTATCCATAGTAGATAAAGCAAATAAATTCTATGAAAATAACATAGGTATTTTAGTATCAAATAAAACAAACAGAACAAGTTGGTATGGCAAAATTGATATAAACGGAGATGTTACAAAATCTATAAGTGCGAATATTAACGTAACTACGAAAACAACGTCTGCTGGAAAAAAATATTATGAATACAAGTTAAGCTATACACCACCTTCGGATAAAGTTTACTATTTTGGCTATTATTTGCCTGTTCCGGAAGGTGTACTGAACTTAAATAATGGAAGGGTTAAGTTTACATTTATTACAAAGACAGGTGGATTAAAATACTATGATAGAGAGTTTTGGATCTCAACAGAAAGTAAAAAATTTGGAATTGTACCTATAAATGTAGGATATCATTCAGAAATAGGAACAGATGAAGGTTATGGAGTCGTAATATCTAAAGATTTATCAACTGGTAGTGTTTATAAAGACTATCAACCTTCTTTAAGTGATAATGTAGGAGCTTATGCTACAAGTATATATTCCATAGAAATAGATTCTAATAAATTAACAGTTTATAGATATGAAAATTCTGTTGATAAACAACTAATCACTAAGTATTACTACATAGGAAATTCAATAAGGGAAATAGGAATAAACTTAAGAGGAAGTGGAAAGGTTATTGCCGCTGTACTTGAATACGATTATGACAAAGATGGTAAGTATGATAAAAAACTACTACTAACCACACAAAGCAAAAGTGTTGACTGGGGTATGTTATCCCAAGTAAACAACCCACCAGTTATTCTTAGTTTTACAGCGAATAAAACTAATGCAAATGTAGGGGACACAATTACTTTCAGCTACAATGTATCAGACAAAGATGGGGATAATTTAACCTGCAAATTTGATTTTGACGGCGATGGTAATATAGATAAGACAGCAAATAACTGTTCTTCAGGAACAGAATACTATACTTACAATACTCAAGGTTTCTTTACTGCTAAAATAACTGTTTCAGATGGAATAACTTCAGTTGATAAAACACAGTTTATTAAAATAAAAGATAATACTATTTCCTCTTTAGAAACCCCTCAGTTAGATGATGAATATATCAAAGATGTTTATAATCGATCCTATGTCTATATTAGATGGAATAGAGTAAGTAATGCGACATCTTATGAAATTGAATTAAGTAATAGAAGTGATTTTTCAAATGCTAAACATTTTGTTTATGAACCTGATAAATTAACCCCTTATTACATTTACAAATTAAACAATCTTTCAAATGGAATTTATTATGTAAGAGTAAGAGCCAGAAATAGTGATTATAATGTTTACAGCAATTGGAGTTCCTATGTTTCTTTTGAAATAAAACTTCCAAGCGCACCAAGAAAAGCCACAGCAATTTATCCAGAAAACAATGCAACAAATATTTCTCATACAGAAGATATTCAATTTCAATGGGATGCATATGATCCAGATGGAGATTTAGATGAGTTTTGGATTATTTTGGGGGATAGTTATGAAAAAGTACAAAATACAGATGAACACAGCGGTGCTGTTCAAGGATTAAGGAAAACCCATACTGTTAATAACTACATTTATCTTTCAGAATTACATTACGACTTGAAACCATGCAAAACTTATTATTGGAAAGTAATTTCATTTGATAAATTAGATCATAAAACAGTTAGTGATATTTTTAAATTTACTACCAGTTGTGGATCTTATGATTTTAGAATTGTAAATATGAAATTGTTAGATGATCCTAAGCCTAATTCAAAAGTTAGAGTAAGCATTACAGTTCAAAATACTGGTAATGTACAATCTAAATTAGGAGAAATTTATTTCTATTATAAGATTCCAGAGGAGAACAAAATAACTTCTTTTCTAAAAGGGGAGAGTTTTGTTTTACTGAATGAACCTTTAGCACCTGGAGAAAGTAAAACTTATGAAGTAGTGTTGAAATTCAGAGATACTAAATGGACAGACAATAATGGTGTAGAACACGATTTAGTATTACGTTCAGGAACAACATATATAGTTGCAGAAGTTGTTGATTTAAAAGGTGAAGAAATCAATAAATCTAATAATACTTACGAACTTCCTATCACTTATAGTGATCCTAACGCCCCTATTATAGATTATTTCAGAATAGACGGAACTCATGCAAAAGAAGTAAGTTTAAATGATCCATTTTACATTTATGAAAATTCAAATTTATCAATATCTGCGCTGTTTAGTGATAACAATATAGCAGCAAAGGCTGAAGTCTATGTAAAACATAATAATAACCAGTGGGAATTGATACATTCTGAAAATAATTCATATCCAAGAAGTCGAATGCGAGTTTCATTTGATTGGGTGGTGCCTCCAAACGTTGTCAAAGGAGATACTCTAACGTTTAAACTTGTAGCGTACGATGATAGTGGCAATAGTGTATCTAAAATTATAGGTCCTGTTGAAGTAGTAAATGATAAAATGGAAATAACGTTTATATCTCCTAAAAAAGGAGATGTTTTCTATCTTGGAGATACTGTTTATGTAAAACTAAATATTGTTTCAACAATTGAAGTGTCATCAATTAGTGTTTTCCTATTAATAGATCAAACAAGAGAATATTATCAAGGTCAATTTTATGGAGATACTTTAAATGATATTAAATTCAAAATTAAAAACAGTGATGTACTTATATCTAATAATGCAGCTATTAAACTTACTATACGCGATAAACTTGGAAATGAAATCACTAAAATAAGTGATCCTTTTGTAATAAAAGAAAAAACAAATTCTGAAATAGTTATAATTTCTGACCCAGGATTAGATAAATGCATAAGAGAAGAACTTGAAATAGAAAATTCAGAACCCATAACTAAAGGTATGCTGAATTCCATTGATAGTTTGTTATGTATAAACTATCAAATAAAAAATATATCAGCATTATTTAATCTTACTAACCTACGTAGATTAGAACTTGTTGATAATCAGATAGAAAATATATCAGTATTGTCTAATCTCAAAAAATTACAATTACTGAATCTTAGCTTTAACAAAATTAAAAGTATATCAGCATTGTCTAATCTTCTTTCTTTAAAAGATTTAAATCTTAACTTTAATCAAATAGTAGATATATCTCCCTTATCTAATCTTATTAATTTGAAAAGCTTGATCCTTGGTAGCAATCAAATAACAGATATGTCACCTTTATCTAATCTTATTAATTTGAAATATCTAAATCTTGTAAATAACAAAATAAGCGATATATCATCATTAGTTTATCTTACTAACTTGAAGTTTTTATATCTCGGTAGTAATCAAATAACAGATATATCAGTACTATCTAATCTTTCTAATTTGCAGGAACTTTATATCGGATCTAATTGCATAACAGATTTCTCTCCTGTCCAATTTGTTCCCGAATGTTCAGGCTGCAGCGTTGAAGAACAAGACTATGGTAGATGTGGCAATAATTAAAGATACCTATCAGTAATAGGTATCTTTTTAGGGAAAGAACAAACATAGTTAGGATGAAAACATAATGGATGACAAAGAAAAAGAGGTTTTAAAAATATATTTAGAAGAATATAAAATATTATCGGAGCAAATTTCCAAAAGAGTTGATTACCAACAGAGAATTCTTCGCTATTACATTGCTTTAACAGGAATTTTCGTACCCATTTTATTCGCTTTATACAAAAAAGATTTCTTTATATATTTTTTATTGGTTGCACCTTTACCTTATCATTTTTTTGCATGGTCATTCTATAATCATGATATCCAAATTGTAGCTATAGCACGTTATATAAACTTAGTTCTTAAAAGAAATATTATAAAAATCGTGGGAAATGCAGATATTTTACAGTGGGAATTGTTTCTATCAAAAGAAAGGGCATTTAGAAGAGATAATTTCGGAAATTTAATATATGTCGGTGAAGAATCCTTGTTACCAATGACTGCTCCAATTGCTTTTTTAATTTTATCTATTGTATTCATATATAAACAATTTTTTGTTTCTTTTGGTGAAATGAGTAACTTTTTTTTATTCGTTCAAATTGTATTGTTTTTATTAGACATAATTTTAATCTTTATAACGATTTTATTAAAAATAAAAGTTGGAAAAAATTATGCAAGAATTTTAAGCAATAATTAAAAAGCAGAGCTTGGCTCTGCTTTAGGAGAATAGTTTTCTTAGCTTTATAAGGAAGTAATAGAGTAGTGGGACGTATATAAGGGTTAAGAATGTACCAACGATAAGCCCTCCTATTGCTACTGTTCCAAGGGGGGCTAGTCTCTCAAGCCCCAAAGCCCAGCCAAGAGCAATGGGTATCATGCCTACAGCTGTTCCAAATGCAGTCATAAGAACAGGTCTTGTTCTTATTCTGATACTATCTATTATTGCCTCTTCCAAGGATTTTCCTTCTTTTAAAGCCATATGGATAAAATCTATAAGAAGAATAGAGTTTTTAGTGATAATTCCTGCAAGAAGAACAATTCCCATTAATCCAGGCATAGATTGATGATAACCTGCAGCTAAAATAGACCATGCAGCACCAATTAAGGACAAAGGAATAGCAAATATAACAGCAATAGGAGCAAGGAAAGAAGAAAAAGCAGGAGCTAAAGCAAAAAATAAGAAAACAATACCAAGAAGAATAGCTTTTATCATCCTTTTCATAGAGTCCATAAGCTGTTTTATATCCCCTTCATTAGATAGAGAATAACCTGCAGGAAGTTTGAAGTGTGCCTGTTTTAAAACTTTATGGAAGTTTTCAACAATATGGGATATAGCTGCCTTTTCCCTGTA
>JALVKE010000109.1 GCA_027028005.1 Persephonella sp.
AGTAATGTTTTAAAACTATCTCTGCAGCAGTCCTTCCTGCATTTTCCATTAGAACAAGGGAGGGAATTCCTGTTAGCTTTATTGTATTCTCATCAGCAAAAGCCATCTCTTTAGCCTTTAGTACTCTCATGGTTCTCCTCTTACTTTAGTTTTACTTTGTAAATATCTTCTTTATCTTCGTAGTAAAGAACAATCTCAAACTCGTTTAAATCATTTAGGATCTCTAACATTTTTTCTTTTTTAACCTGCAGATGTTTCCTATCTTTTGTTAGATTTACAACAAACTCTTTATCTACTGTATCCACACTGTAAACCTTGTTATCCACCCTCCATACTCTATTAATCTCTCCCATAAAAGGGTGTTCTTGAAGCTCTATTGGAAACATTGAAATAAGCTGCTGCGGAGTTATCTCTATAGTCATCTCTTGAGGATAAAACCTCTGAAGTATAAATGTCTTCATTTCTCCTCCTTTTTTATTTTTAGTTTATCAGAAATTTTGCTTTATTTACTGCGTTGAGATGATTTTGTGATAATCTTTTATTAAAATCTTAATAATTAATTATTAATAATTCAGAGGTTAGGATGAGGCTTTTATTATTTTTTATTTTTCTCTTAACTGTTACACAGTCTCAAAGCTTTGAGTTAACAAAATACTCTATAAAAGAATTCTCCATATGCACAGATAACAAAAAACTTGGTTTTATACTTCAAAAAAAGTTACAAAAGGTTATAGACTATAGTTTACCAGTGGTTAGTCCAGATGAGTGCAGCTATGAAAAAGTTATACTTTTAGAAAAATGTGAAGATTGTGAGGATATACAGACAAAAGAAGGGTTTATTATCAAAAAAGAGTATAACCAAAGCCAGATACAGATAAAAGGAAAAACAGAAGAAGGTATTTTATACGGTATATATACTTTTTTAGGAAAAATAGGGTATAAAAAATTTTCTCCAAATTATGAAACAATTCCTGAAGATTTTTCTATATCTGAATTAGATATAGAAGAAAATCCAGCTTTTGAATACAGAGAGATATTTGTTAAGGAAGTTAATAATCCTTTTTTTGCTGAAAGTTTTTATCTTAACGGCAGATTAGGACATAGAACAAAATATCCTTTAAGATTTGGAAACAAATTTTTCTTCCTTATTTCCTTAAAAGATCTTTTTGATGACATAGAGAATTATCAATGTGGAAATCAGATTGATTTTACTAATAAAGATGCTGTGCATGAAGCTGTTGAATCTTTAAGAGAAATATTAGATTATGCTGTAAAAAATAAAAAAGGAAGTATATCAGTTCTAATTTCTCCAAATGATATAAATGACTACTGTAGAAACTCAGCAAGCTTAGAAAGAATTCAAGAAGGGGGAAGTCCTGCAACCCCTTATATTGATTTTGTTTCTCATATTGCTAAAGACCTAAAAGATAAATTTCCAAATGTAAAATTTTTTGCTCTAGCTTATCACTGGAGTAGAAAACCTCCAGAGAATTATCAAAAACTACCTGAAAATATGGGAGTTTTCTTTTCTACCATTGAAGCAGACTTTTCAAAACCTCTTCTTATAAGAAATAACACTTATATTCTTAAAGATTTACTTAATTGGCGTAAGTATACAGATACAATCTATGTATGGCATTACATCACCAACT
>JALVKE010000110.1 GCA_027028005.1 Persephonella sp.
TGGTTAAATCTAAAAGAAATCATAGAAAAAAAATAACATTAAAAATTATTTGTAATACTCTATTTCTCCATATTCAAAACTATCTATATACTCAAGAGTTAAATTGTCTAAAGTTTTTTCTTCATTAAATTCTGATACCAAAACTGGTTTTTCTTCTTCCATCTCCATTACTTCTAGTTTCTTCAGGTTCTTTATCACTCCATCTTTTGTTAAAGTCTTCATTAACACCTCTGTTTTCAAATCTAACATTAACATTCCTTTCTTCAACTGATATTGCTCTATCTTCAAATCCTCTTTCAGATAAAGAAGCTCCAGTTTCTCTTTCTCTATCTCCTCTTTCATTTTCCTTAATATCCGACCTTCTTTTCTCCCCAACTGCAACCTGAATTTCAAACCGAATATTGATATTTCTAATTCTGTATAGAAAAAAAAAGAAAATTACCAAAACTAAAAGAAATACTAAAAGCTGTATAATTTCCAATCTAAACTCCATAGCCCTCACCCCTCATTACAATTTTCAGGACAATGCTCATTGCAATCTCCATCTTTACAAGGATCTTCCATAGCTACTGCCAACAAAAGAAAAATCAACAAAACTACTAATAAAGTTTTATGCTCCATATCAAGCCTCCAGATACAAATTTCAATTAATCCTATATTATACTAATATATTCTGTTTTAGTCTAATATAGTATAATTATAAAAAACCCAAAGTAAAAGGAGGAATCTTTATGTTTGGAACTAGCCAATATGAAAATGTAATTGTCGGTATTCTAGGAAGAAGAGGTAAAGGTAAAACTAGCCTAATGAAACATTTTCTCTACCAAGAGCTAAAAAAAGATAGAGAAATTATTATTTATTTTCCTAATGATTTCCACCTCTACGAAAAAAACATATACAGACTTATTGTAGATGGAACTTTGGACTTTAGAGAAATAGCCACCTACCTCAAAAATAAAATGCTAACTAACAAAGGAGAATTAAGTTTATTTATAGATGAACTGGATATGATAGAAAATAAAAAAGATTTAGATTTTATATTTAACTTTTCTAGAAATTACAAAACTAATATTTTCTATGTTGCAAAAAGAACTGCTAATATATCCAAAAATGCAGTATCTCAAACTGATAAATTTTATGTCTTTCAAAACACTGAACTCAACGACCTTAAAAGACTAAAATATATAAATGAGAACTTGTTTTATATAGCTCCTAAATTAAAAAAGTTTGAGGCTGTAATTATAAAAGATAATGAGATAGATAAATTCATTAAAATAAGATTTGATATTTCTAAACTTCAAAAACTTATAGAGGAAAAACTGGAAGAAAAAGAAGTTTATACAAAAACATTTTAACCTATTTCTCTTCCATACCTCTTAAATCCTCCCCTAAACAATCACTTACCAATTTTCTAACAAAATAATTGAATAACCTACTATCTCCACCCCTTTTATCCTGATAATAACTTTCATATAAAGCTGGATCATTTTCTTTTATAACTCTTTTAGCAACTTCAAATAAATCTCCATCTATATACAACTTTTTCTTTTGAACCATCTAATAACCTCAAAAAAAACTGATTTTAGACTATTTTAACCTAAACAAGAGTAAAAAAGAATATAGTTCAAAAAATACTTATTTATCTAAAAAA
>JALVKE010000111.1 GCA_027028005.1 Persephonella sp.
ATATTATCTAAATATATTTCACTTGCATCCTTTCTTGCAAAATCTTTATATGCTTTGTAATTTTTGTTTTGCTCTTCTATTTGTTTTATTAGTTTATTTTTTGCTTTTTTTCTAAATTTCTCCAAAAATTTTTTATCGTTAAATAATTTTTCAAGTTCATCCAAACTCTTAGGCATTTTCTCATTGTTTATCTCTCTTATCATATTCCAATAACCGTCTAATTCTTTTTTATCAAAATTTTTTCGTAAATAATGCTTAATGTAACTTCCATATGCTGTAAGCATAGAATCTGAAACTTTTTCTATTGGTTTATAAACAGCAACAAGACCATTAAAACTTTCATCAAATTCCTTTACAATCTGTAATGCTTCCTCTTTATTTTTAGCTTTTTGAAATTTTTCCAAAAATTTTGGATGTATAAATATATCTTCAAGTTTTGTGGTTTTTGCTTTTAACCACAATGGTTTTGTCAAAACTTTCGCTTTTATTCCTTTAGCTAATTCAATCGTGCCTTTTCTCAACTTTTCAACTGAGGCGGGATTTGGTTTTCTAATGACAATTTTTACATTAAATTCTTTTGCAAGTTTTATTAACTCTGTATATTGCTTTTTAGTAAGACCTATGCTTTTATATAAGGCTTTTTGAAGTATCTTTCCTTTACTAAAAGTTTTGACAATTTTTAGATTTTTAAAAATATCAAATGTTTTTCTATAAAAGGAGTTTTGTAATTTAAAATTTGCGTAAATCGTCGCTAAATTACCCTTTATAGTATGAACTGGAATTGTTAAATTACTTATTCCTTCCTTTGCCTCTTGCAAAATAGATTTTACTTTCAGCCTTTTTTCTTTCGATATTGCTTTAACTGCTTTTGATACTTTTTTTACTCCTTTTTCTAATGATTTAAGTACTTTTGGTCATTTCAATACTCCTACACTCCCAAGCGATATTATAACAGGAATCCAATCTGCCGCTATGGTCGTACCTTTTGTAAGAATCTTTCCAACAGTAGGGTTTAGAGAAGAATACTCCTCTATTGTTGAATAAAACTTAGCATTATTTATATCTCCATCCCATACTGCAATTGCCATTTCAGCATAATTTACTGCACTCAACATAAGGGTCTGATCAACTAAATGATCAGCATTATACCTAATCTCTTCTACTTTTTTATGTATAGATTCATAAAATTCGGAATAGTCCTTTCTAAATTTTTTAAATTCCTCTTCCTTTCCAAACAACTTAGGAAGTTGAGAGTAGTGTACTAAAGTCAACGCAAGACTTCCACTATATTCAGGTGCATAAATAATTAGATCAGTAACTCCTTCTCCTATAGATGATCCCATTTTTACAATGGTACCAGCAGCTACTTCCACACCACTAACTACACCAAGTAAAATACCAGAGGTTTTGGATCTAAAAGTTTGCCAAAAATTTAAGTTAGTATATGGAAGATAATAATGCAATATAGGAAGATCTATTTTGCCATTTTTAGAAATAACTTCAAGTTTCCAATCTCCAAGCACTCCAGTGACATTATTTGATCCTGCTACATCGGCTCGAGTAAATCTAGCAAATGTATCAAGATAAAGAATACCTTGATCTTTTGCAATATTACAACCATATAAAAATATATCCCCTGTTGAAGATAAC
>JALVKE010000112.1 GCA_027028005.1 Persephonella sp.
GCATCGTTTGGACTTCCATCAACATCTACATACTCATACCTTGGTCTAAACTCTAAGTACGGTTTTACATTATCAATAAACGAAGCTCCTATTAAATCTTGAGCTGAAGCACTGCTAGTTGATCCAGTTAAAAATAAAGACCCTCCAATTAAAAGAGCTGCTGCTCCTAAAGAGTAAATAGACTTTCTCATGACTAAGCCTCCTAAAGGTTTGTTTCCTCTAAAAGTTTTTCTATTACTTTTTCTCCATCCATATTTAGCTTTTTAGATAGTTCTTCTAATTTGTCGTATGTTTTTTTAGGAAGATACATAACTACTCTAACTGGCCCTCCTTCTTCTTCTCTCATTTTGTCATAAAGATTTTGCATTTCTATTTTCTTTTCTCTAGGGACAGGAGATCTCATTGATTTGTATTCTACAAGTTGTCCGTTTTTATACACCCCTGAGATTTCTGCAAAAACCCAGTAGTAACCTTTATCTTTCCTTAAGTTTTTTACATAACCTTTCCACGTTTTACCTTGCTGAATAGTTTCCCATAGTTCTTTAAAGACAGATTTAGGCATATCTGGGTGCCTGATGATATTATGTGGTTTTCCTATTAGCTCTTCTGGTTTGTATCCTGAGATTTTTGCGAAGGTTTCATTTACATAGGTTATAATCCCTTTTAAATCTGTTCTTGAGATTATAATTTCATTTTCAGGAACTTCTGTTTCCCAAAACATATCAAATGTTTTATCCATGGCAAACCTCTAATTTACCTTCTGTAAATAACGTTATTAGTGGATTTTTATATTCGCATTGTCTTAAGTCAAAAAATCCAAAAAAAAGAACAAGAAAGGAAGGAAAAGGTTTAGCTAATATATCCTTTTATATGTCCTTTGTAAACAATATCTTCAGCTCTAACATTTTCATCATTAAGGATTTCAGGTACATCATTACTTAGCTTTTGTAAGTATTCTGCTGCTGATTCCCACTCTTCTTCTGAATAGGCAAAAACCATATTTGCTGCAAGAACTCCAGGAAGATTTTGTATCTCTCTTAGTTTAAATGTTTCTTCATTAACATCTTCACCTTCTATTACCACAACTATTCTTCCTTTATCATCATGAAAGTAAACATCACATAACCCACTTTCCTCCAGTGTCTTTATTACTTCTTCTACCTCTTCTGGCTTTGTTGTTACTAATACACTTGACACATTCATGGTTTTATCCTCCATATATATATTTCTTTATTGTCACAACCTATAACCAATCTATTTTCATCTACAAAAAGAATACGAGATGGAGTTGATTTATGACCTTTTAAAAAACCTAATTTATCTCCAATATCTGTGTTGATAACAGCTACATCATATTTATCGTTATAGACATAAGCTCCTATTTTTCCTGAAGGGGAAAGTCCTACTGAAAAAACCATGAAATCATCTGCTAAAAATTCTCTTTTTTTATTTGTTTTTAGATTAAAAACAGTTGCTTTTTTATCTCTACCGCCTGACATAACAATATTATTTTTTATATCAACGCTAAAAGCTTTGTCTTTGTTCATCTCTTCAAGCTCTCTAATAACTTTCCCCTTTTTTACATCAACAATATGTGTATCACCACTTTCATCAACTACAGCAAGAAGTTCTCTATTATTATCTAGAGC
>JALVKE010000113.1 GCA_027028005.1 Persephonella sp.
ATCGGTAGATTGCAGCAAACAACATGCCTTCATTCTCAAATCTGTTAACATCTCCGAACTCTTCTTTAAACCTACCGAAAAATGATTCAATATAACCGTTTTGCCACGGACTACCTTTATCACTAACGGATATTTTTACTCCATGAGATTCAATATAGTTAGTTACTAGATCTGCTAAGTTTTCATTCCCTTGGTCAAAATGAAATACTTTAGGAATACCTTTGCTCAGGGCAATTTGAGCCAATCGATACTGTAATTTACTATTATGAAACCCAGATATTCCGGTTGCCAGAATCTGGCGGCTATAGATATCCTTCACTGCACCAATATAGAAAAACCTTCCTTTAAATTTTACATATGTTAAATCACTACAATATACTTGATAGGGTCTTACTATTGTTATAGTAGGAAGTAAATTCGTATAATTGTGTTTTTTGGCATTAGTTTTAGTAGTACATTGATACTTTTTGCGGTGTCGTCTTGGTGGATACATATTATACTTACGCATTATACGTCTAACTCTGTTTTTACCCATATGTAAGGCAATTGCTATTCTTTTATGACCATAGGCAGGATTAGCTTTCCAGAGTTCTTCAATTTGCTGTTTTACAATGAGATCTTTCTTCTCTTGTAAAGATCTGTAATATACAGAAGCTACACTAATATCTAGTAATTTGGCTACCACACGCTTATTGGGTAGTTTTTCGATAAACTCTACTTTTTTTTTCGTTCTAGTTCAAGTACAGCCATACCTAAGAGTTTCTTTAGTAGCTCATTCTCACGTTTTAGTTTATTATATTGTTTTGCTGAAACATAGCTATCTTTAGTTTCTTTTAACCACCGATACACTGTCTTTGTGCTAATACCATACTGTTCGGCCACTTCTTTTACGCTTTGCCCCCCTTCGATCTTATTTAAGATTTCTTTTTTGACCTCTTTTGCGACTGGAACGGACATATTAGAACACTTTTAACTTATCTATATTAATTCTACAAAATCTGTAGAATCTTGTTCTAATATATCAGGTACCCGTCATTTTTTTTCTGGAATTTTTACCAACTTTTCATTAATTATAAGCATGTTTGATATTTCAGAATTTCCAGCATGCCCATCAAATTCACCATTTAAAATATTTCGTTCTATATATTCATCATCCTCATTATTTGTAATTTCAAGGTTAACAATATTTACTCCATCAAATTTATTATTTTCTATAAAGCTATTGATATATGGCTCGTTAGCATGAAAAGAAGTAATAAAAATGTTTCTTGCTCTATCTTTTAGCGAATTATAAATATCAAACATAACAGCTTTTAACGTTTTTTCAGACAGATAAAGAGTCCCATAAAAACCTCTATGTTCTTGAGATCTTGAAACTTCCAAAGTTGGTAAAATTATTAATTCTGGGAATTCTTTTGAAACTTCTTCAATTAAATAATCTATTATATATGTGTCAGTTCCAAATGGAATAAATGAACCATGTTGTTCGGTTGCTCCTATTGGAAAAAGAAAATCATATTTTTTACCTTCCTGAAAATCTGTTGCTTTGAGTTCTTTTAACTTCATATGTTCTTTGGTAGTAAAAAATAAAAGTCACTTATAATTCAAAATTCTTAAAGAAAATTCCGCGCAACGTCAGGGATA
>JALVKE010000114.1 GCA_027028005.1 Persephonella sp.
CTTTGAAGATTTCCTAAATGGGAAGATAGAGAAACAAAATGATTTTATGAAAAACTATAAAGTTAAAGATGGTATTATCCATCAACATAATGAATCTATTGAAAAATTTTTGAAAAAAGAGATAATCATTACTCATAATGAAATAAACAGGCTAAATAATACTTCAATAAATCTTTACTTTGAGTCAGGGATTTTATCAAATGAAGAGTATTTTTTAGTTAAATTTTTAGATGAAGATTTTAAAGAAGATTTTGATACAGTTTTAAAATTTATAGAAGATATAGGACTTGGTGGAAATAAAAATATTGGCTGGGGGAAAGTAAAGATAACACCTTTGGAAAAAGATTTTTCTTTCTTAAATACGAAAAAGACCGATACTTTTGTTACTCTTTCCCCTATGATTCCATCTAAAAATTGTCTATTAAACGAAAGTTTTTACACTTTCTCAACATTTAAATCCTTTACAGAAGGTTCTTTTTCTGAAGGGAAAGTAAAAAATAAAGTTGTTTATCTTGAGGAAGGTTCTTTAATTAAAGTTAAGGACAGTAATAGCTTTACTGGTGCAATCAGTAGAACTAACAATGTTTTTCAATATGGTTTAGAATTTCCCATTTACTTGGAGATAAACGATGACTAAAGAAAATATCAAAATAGAAATTAAATCTCCTATCCATATAGGAACTGGGGACAAAATCACAAAACTTGATTATATAATGGAAGGGAGAAATGTTGTTGTTTATAGTATAGATAAACTTCTATCAAATTTAGATGAGAAAACATTAGATGATGTTATTATAGATCTAGAAAAAGGAAGAAAAATTGATAAGGCCTTAGTAAGGAAATATTTAAATAAAATTGAAAAATATCGTGTAAAATCAAACGTTAAAGAATTAAATCCAAATAAAGAAATCTATGAATTTATAAAAATCATAGATGATAAACAATATAAACCCTATATTCCAGCCTCTGAACTAAAAGGGGCTATAAGAACTGCAATTTTGTATAAAATTCTAAAAGATAACTGGAATAAATATAAATATATTATTAGTGATGAGAGAAATAGTGCAATTATTTTGAAAAATAAAGATAATGTAGCAAAAAATCTTGAAAATAAAATCTTTGGAGATATAAAAAACGATGTTATGAAATTTTTCTTAGTAGAAGATGCAAAGCCATTTGATCAATCAGACTTATCTATTGAAGAAATAAGAATAGTTAATAGTAAAAGAAGATTTATTGAATACGCAGAATGTTTAATTAAGGGTTCTTCTTATTTTGATGTAAAAATCCTCAAAGAAAATCCTGAATTTAAAAAGCATAGATACAGAGAGTATCTAATAAACTGGAAAGAATGCTGTTTTGAATATACAAAAGACTTAATAATCGTAGAAAAAGATTATTGGAAAAATAGAAATCAAGAAATTTTCAGATTTTTAGAAAATTTGGAAAAACAAAATACAAAGGAAAATCCTTTATTAAGAGTTGGAAGATTTACAGGTAAATTAAGCCATACAATATTAGTTCTACTAGAAATAAAAAATTTAAATGTATATAAAAAAGTTTTTCCTAAGACAAGAAGAATTACAGGCAAAAATGAGGTGTTAGGATGGATAAAAATTTAAAAATATTAATTGCTCCTT
>JALVKE010000115.1 GCA_027028005.1 Persephonella sp.
CCATAAGGTGTGAGTATGAGGAACTGGCTCTTAATCCTCATACTGGTAGCGATAATAGTTACCAGATGTTGGTGAGGGATTTTTCCCTCGCTAATTGCTACCACAATTATACCACAAAATCTTTTTTACCCCAAAATTACTTTTCAAAATTTTCAAAAGATTATAGTAGATGAGATTATTTTAAGCCACATTTTTCGCATCATTCCTTATATCCGCCCCCGACCTCTCAACAACCCTCAAAGCCTCTTTAATTTCCTCACTCAACTCCTCATCTTTTAAGTCATTGATAGTCTGTTTATCCCTTAACGCACTCTTTAAAGTTTTCAGAGCCTCAATAAACTCATCTACTATAACCTCTTTGTCTAACTTGAATATCTCTTTAAATTCTCTCTCATACATACTTGCATATTTTTCATTTAATACGCTTAATTTTTCCTCTTGGTAGTCTTTTGCGAGTTTATGGAGATTATCTATCTCATTCAGCATTGTTTGGATAAACATCATTTTCCCACTATCTCTCTTCATTGTTTTAGCAAATGCCTTTTTAAACTCTAACTTAATCTCCTCATCGGTTAATTTGTTAAAATCTACCTTTTCTAACTCTTTTTTGAGTTCGTCTAAATCAGCCATACCCAAGTTTGCATAGACGCCTGTTATTGAATATAAAAGTCTTTTTAAGTCTTTTAGGTTGTTTGTGTTTGAATAGTAAGCTAACGCCAAAGCCTTTGCTTCTGAATTGTAGGTTTTCTTTAAGTCTATGCCCTCACTTGGCAATAAATCCCCCTCTCCTCCTCCGATGAGTTTTTCTGGAAGGTCATTTTTTAAAGACTTAAAAGATTTATAGTCGGGAGTTTCTTTTACATCGTTGATACCAAAGTAGTCGTTGTAGTAATTGACTGCATTATCGTCAAATATGAATTTAAGGTTATCTATTGATAGGGTATTTACCTTATTGTCAAATAGTGAGGGTTTTTTGAATATGGCTTTGAAATACTTTGAGGTTGTGAGTTTTTCTTTTGCCTGGTCTTTTATGGTCTGGTTAGGCTCTGGGGTGTTGGGGTTGATTGAACGGACTTTTTCTACTGAGTTGAAGTGTTGGTCTTGGGTTTTGTAATTTTTTGTATTACTTTGATAATCTGATGTTCTTACTTTACTCATAAATGCCATATTTTATCCTTTAATTACCATTTTCTTGAAATAGTTTCATCAAGTTTTTTAACTGCATCATATGTTAAATCATTATTGCGTCTTAAATACTCTTTTGCATTATCTATCACATTTGATAATCCTATCATTCCATCAGCTAACGCATCAAATCTTTTAAGCATTGCTACGCCCCAATTCTCATTTGATTTCAATACACTTTTATGAGCCTCTACTAATGTTTCTCCCACATCGTTTAACACCTCTAAAACTTTCTCACCCTGTTCTAAAATCTTATCCTCACTCTCTTTAGTTTCTTTAAAGTATTTAACAATTTCACTTTTTACCATTAAAATAGCTTTTGCAAGTTCTCTTTGATTACCTGCAAGTTCGCCTTCACCCTCATACAATTTGTCTGCTTTTTGGAGTAGTTTTTCAAATTTCTCATCTACCATTTTCGCCATTTGGCTTTGGATTGTGTCTTCAAGGA
>JALVKE010000116.1 GCA_027028005.1 Persephonella sp.
TTATATACATAGGTTATTCCCGATTCGCCTATTTTTTCTCCCTTGATTTCTATAACACTCAAACCTGCTACTCCATTTTCTTTTACTATGTACTCGTTGTTTATAAATGGAATTTCTTTTCCGTCTAATTTTACCGATATTTTATCATTGTCCCTTATTATTTTGTATAATCCTTTATTAAATCTTTTATGGTAATTAGTAATTGTATAACTACCTATATATACAGTACTTATAACATCTTTTATATTCTCACTATAATTCCCTAACGGTATTAGTAAACCATAATTCCTTTTTATTTCTTCATCTTCCAGATCTATTGAACCATCATAATCTGCATCTACCTTAAATCGCGGCATATATAACGGAATTATATTAGATATCGTTATCGGCGCTTTTTTTATGTTTATTTCGTTTCTTATTTCTAATTCGCTGTTTGATGTTACATTTTTTAGAAAAAATTCTGGCGACTTCGTTATTTCAAATTTGAATATATTTTCTCTCGTTGTTCCGTATTTTATTATTGCTTCTTTTTCTCCTGTTAAGTTATTTTCATAATAAGGTGTTATTGCTTGTCCATTTATTTCATAATCTTTTGAAGGGAATTCCTTAGTTTTCTGTTTTGCCCCAAATAGCCTTGTCGGATCTGCTTCCTCCCATTGGTAGCTGGTTTGATTATAGTTTACATAAAATAACATCGGTTGTTTTATTGCGCATATTTGCTCTGGTTTCGCTTTGTAGGTGAATTCAAAATCATTTTTGTATTCTGTCCTTTTTTCATCATGGTATAAAATAGGATTATTAATTGCATCATTTGTTGTTTCTGTATGCGTGTATTCCCCTGATGTTATCCATATCGGATTGTATCCATCATAGACTTTTGTTTCTTTTATTGTACTGCTGTATAGATTGTTAATTTCTTTTTCTATCCATTTTTGTTTTGTCTCTCTATTTGTTTTTATTCTTATTTCTGAATATTTACCCGATTTCTTTGCTTTGGGTATTTTTTCATATACATAGTATGTGTATGTTTTGGTTTTTAGAACCTCTCCTGTTCTTTTGTTCATAAGTTTTATTTTTATTTTGTTTTCTCCTTCTTTTAATCTTATGTATGGTTCTCTGGGTGTCCCTTTGTATTCAGGACCTATTATTTTTATTGCAAATGTACCGCTGTATTCTCCTTTCATTTTTCTGTTATTGGCTGTTGCTTCTATTTCTTCTATGTTTTCCGGAAGCTTTTCCCATGCTTCTCTATTTAAACTCTCCATTCTTGCACTTATTATTAGTTCGTTTTCACCCTCTCTCCATAAATCATTAACTTTATTACAGTACATGTATACCCTGTATGGGGTGTTCTTTAGGCTCTCTGTTTTTATTTCTTTTTTTATTTTCTTTGTGTTGTTTTCGCTGTCTTTTATTTTGATTTTTATTTGTTTTTCCGGGTATATTAGAAGGCTTTCAAAGGTCCTGCTGTCTTTCCTTTCTGCTTTCCTGTCTCCTATTTCTACTTCTCTTAATGGCCTGTTTGAGTGAATTTCTAAGGTGAAACTCTCCGCCCCCTCCGGAACTGTAATCTGCGAGTCCTTTTCTTCTCCAAATTCAGTTTTTAGTGTTATTTTTATCGGTTCTGTATTT
>JALVKE010000117.1 GCA_027028005.1 Persephonella sp.
ATGGGCATAAGACAAGAAACTATTTACCAATTCATCAACACTTTTGTTACCGTCAAATGCTCTTGCTTTATCATAAAATACCTCTTTTGCATCATTTAAACTTTTTGTATTTACAGGCGAATGAATTACAATATGGCGGATAGTCTCATTTGTGCCGTCGCTGACTTTAACATCGAATTCGTAATCTTTTACTTCCAAAGAACCGTTGATTATTATATTTCCATTCTCATCAATAGTAAATGGAACATCGCCAATAATACTGTATGTTAATTCATCTCCCTGCGAATCGTAAGCTCCTAAATTTAGTGCCATATCGCCAATACTATCTTCGCTTTTTAATATAGTAAAGTCACTTATACTGTTTTTAAAATGAGGCTTAATATTTGTGCTGTTTAACTCTTCTCGATAAAGATTTTCGGTAGGAATAAGGCTAAAACTCTCACTATCTGGCAGTTTCCAGCCCACACTTATGCCTTCTGCACCGCCACCCTCTTTAACATAAGCAGTCAGCGGGTAAATTTCACCTCTGTGCAGATAAATTTTTCTACTTTTTCCTGCACTATCCCAATCTTGATAATGTCCCCAGTTAGATTTATATGCAAAGTTTTCAATACCGTTAAAATCCAATCTTGTGCCGTCATCTCCGATAATTGCAAAGGTATAAAAACCACTCTTTGGCACTCTTAAAATGGCACTCATCTTTTGCCCAAAGTTATCTTCTCTGTTCTCATTAAAATCGATTTTATCCATATAAAAACTTTTATCTGCCAAATCATTTTTATAATGGTCTGAATCTATAAGGCTCTTTACCGAACTACCACTAATATCACTCCATCTCCACGCTTTTACACCATGTCTTGAAAGTAATTTAACATTTACATTGGCTTCGCTTATTAGATTGCTATTACTTACTTTGACTTTAAAGCTGTAATTTGGCGTAACATTATGGTTTAATGTACTATTTAAAGTAATAACTCCATTGCTGTCGATTCTAAATGGTGTATCGCCAACGATACTGTAAGTTAAACTCTTTCCACCTTTTACTTTTGCATCGATTTTACCAATATAGGCTCCAATAGTCGCATTAAAATCCAATCCGAAAGTTTCATTTTTATTTAAAATATAGGGCTTATCTCCAAAACTTCCATACACTTGCACCTCTGCAACATGAAGATAATTGCTCCCTTTAGCTTTAATAAGTACAAAATTGCCTGTTTTAGGAGTTTCGAAATCAAACTTTTGCTCTAAATCTGCCGTTAGAGTTCCGACTAAATTGTTTTCATTTAAAGTTTCACTGTAACTTTGATTATTTAGATAAACTTTAGCACCATCTAATCTCGACATAGAAGAGTTTCTATTAATAATAACAATCTCTCTAATCTCTAAACCCTCTGGCAATTCCACCTGAAGCCAATTTGTGTTTGAATTATTCAGAGTGTGGTTAAATGTTTCGTTATTATCATCTAAAACATTGCTTGCAGGGTAACTACTGCTATATTCACTTCCTTGTATCGCTTTGCCATAAAGATGAGCTAAGTTAAGAGGAGATTTAACAGAAATATTTAATTTGGCAACTATGAAACTTTTGTTGTTAGTGTCTGTAGCTCTTATTCCAATATTTTTATAC
>JALVKE010000118.1 GCA_027028005.1 Persephonella sp.
CATAAGATTTCCTTAAATTAAGATTTGTATTGGAAGATATTATAACATGGAAGTTTGTTTATAAACTTCCATAAATAGAATAAAAAAAGCCTCTGAATTAGGCTTCAGAGGCTACTTGTGCTTCAACTTGTTTTGGCTGTTTGAGTTCAGGTTCTTTAATTTTTTGTTCTTCTCTCTTTAAAGATATAAACTGATCATTTAGTTTTTGTATTAAAGTTTTAGATCTTTCCATTAATCTATCAAAACGTTTTTTCAATCTCTTACTGCTTAAACCAAGTCCTGCTAAGAGATAAGGTTTATACCATTTTGTTTGTTTTAAGAAAGCTTTTTTAATATACGGATTTTCTATTTTCTTAGCCATATATTTTGCAATTAAAGATCTTACTCTAAAGTGAGCTGCTAAGAATAAAACAGCTGCCAATCCCCAGATTCCATATTTTAGCTCAGGTGTTTCAACTAATGTTGAAGCATAATATCCAGCTCCACCAAATATTGCTAGCATCAAAATATCTGATAAAAGTACATTCATCTTATACTTATTTAGATACTCTTTTAATTCAGGAATGTAATCTAAAAGTTCTTTAACTTTTGTTTCTACATTTTTAACAATTCTGTAAGCTCTGTCTATAGTTACCTTATCCATCTTATAGATAATTTCTGCTAAATCTTCATCCTTTTTCTGTTTGTATCTCTGTTCAACTTCAGGATCTTCAAACTTTGCTAATGATTCATTGTATATAGCATAAAACTTCCCACTAACAATACCCTTTTGAGACAATGCTCTCTGCCATGCACCGATAATATCCTCTAAGTTATCTTCCTTTGCACATGTGTCAATCTGATTAAGTATGTATAAAACTTTATCTGAATCGGCATGTTTTTTTGCAACTTCAACAAGATGGTTTAATGTATCTCTCATTGCTCCAGGTTCTGGATGTCTTGCATCAAAGAATATTAAAACTAGGTCTGATAGATCAATGATATGTCTTGTTATTCTAAGAACTGCATCTCTTTGATAATCTGCATCAAACCCTGGAGAATCAATAAGAATTTTTCCTTTTATTCTCTCACTGTTAACAGCTTTTAACTGTAGATACTTGTTTATATTCTTCTCTTCCGGATCAATTTTTTCTATCTCTTTTGAGATGTTGTAGAAAGGAAATCTAGGGTCTGCGTCTAATGCAACTCCTGGAAGCGTTGTAATCTCTTCATTTTTTGAGTAGCATATCACTGTGAACTTATCATCTACTGCCTGATTACCTGTATCTTGAACTTTCTTTCCAAGATACTCATTAATAAAACTAGACTTTCCAGCACTAAACGTTCCAAGAATTGAAATAAGAGGCCACCATGAAATAAACTCAGTATACGTTTGATTTTTGTCTAAGAATCCTATCTTTCTAGCTATGTTATCAAGCTCCCTGTATTCATCAACTGCTTCGACTAATACAGGGTTTTCTTCTGAAAGATGTTCTTTTAATTTCTTATAACGCTCTTGTGGTGTCATCTGTTCCCTTCTATTAATTTATTTTTAATGTGAATAATATATAAAATTTTTCATAGACTTACAATATCTATAATCCCTTTTATAAAATTTTCAAGGAAATAGGGGAAAATGTCCCCTACTTATTTAATAATTTTAATGCTTCTTCAGCTACATGCTGTGGTATAAAACCAAATTTTTCCATTAAAACATCTCCAGGTGCAGAAGCTCCAAATCTGTTTATACCAATAACAGTTCCGTTTTCTCCTACTATTTCCTTCCATCCTAATGGAGAACCTGCTTCTACAGCCACTTTAGGAATATCTGATGGAATAACAGATTTTCTATATTCTTCTGACTGCTTAAAGAATAATTCCCAAGATGGCATTGAAATAATTCTAGCTTTTACACCTTTTTCTTCAAGAATTTTTTTAGCTCCAAGGCATACGTGAACTTCTGAACCTGTTCCTATTAAAACAATGTCTGGATTTTCAACATCTTCAAGTATATATGCTCCTTTTTTTACACCCTCCCTTATTGGATATTTTTGGGGATCTAATACAGGAACATTTTGTCTTGTTAGAACAAGCATAATGGGAGATTTTTCCTCTATAGCTATCTTCCATGCTTCAACAGTTTCATTGGCATCTGCTGGTCTTATTACAGTCATGTTTGGCATTACTCTAAAACTCATTAGATGTTCTATAGGTTGATGAGTTGGACCATCTTCTCCTAATCCTATACTATCATGGGTGTAAACGAATATAGAATGGATTTTCATTAATGCTGCTAATCTAACAGCAGCTCTCATATAGTCTGAAAAAACAAAGAAAGTAGCTCCAAATGGTATAACTCCCCCATGTAGAGCCATTCCGTTAACTGCTGCTCCCATAGCATGTTCTCTTATTCCAAAATGAATATTTCTACCATTTGGAGTATCACAGTAAAAATCGCCTTTTCCTTTCATTATTACCTTGTTAGAAGATGCAAGGTCTGCTGAACCACCTATAAAGTTAGGAAGCTTATCTGCAAGAGCATTTATCGTTTCTCCTGAAGCTGAACGAGTTGCTATCTTTTTAGAAGTGTCTGTAAACACAGGTAAACTTTCTTTCCATCCTTCAGGAAGTTCCCCATTTACAAACATTTCAAACTCTTTTGCAAGTTCAGGATAAGCTTTTTTATACTCTTGGAACATTCTGTTCCATTCTTCTTCTAACTTTTGTCCCCTACCTATAGCCTGTCTACAGTGTTTTAAAGCTTCTTCTGGTATATAAAATCTTTTATCTTCAGGAAAACCTAATGCCCTTTTTGTTGCTCTTTCCTCTTCCTCTGAAAGGGGAGCACCGTGAACTGCAGGATTATCCTGTTTAGGAGAGTGCCATCCTATGTGAGTCCTTATTTTTATTAATGATGGTTTTTCTTTTTCATCTTGAGCTGCCTTTATAGCTCCATATATTGCATCTAAATCTTCGCCGTCAGGAACCGTAATAACATGCCAGCCATGAGCTTTAAACCTAAGTTCTATATCTTCATTCCATGCTATATCTGTTGTTCCATCTATTGTTATATGGTTGTCGTCATATAGGTATATGAGTTTTCCTAACTTTAATCTTCCTGCTAGAGCAGCAGCTTCATAAGATATTCCTTCCATTAAGTCCCCATCTGAAACAATAGCATATGTATAGTGGTCAACAATATTAAATCCATCTCTGTTAAAGTAACTAGCTAAATAGCATTCAGCTATTGCCATTCCAACACCCATTCCAAAGCCCTGTCCTAAAGGGCCTGTTGTTGCTTCAACTCCTGGAGTTAGTCCATATTCAGGGTGTCCTGGAGTTTTACTGCCCCACTGTCTAAATCTTTTTAGCTCTTCTAAAGGCAAATCATAACCATATAGATACAAAAGAGCATAAAGCATAGCTGAAGCGTGTCCTGCTGAAAGGATAAATCTATCTCTATTAAACCATTTAGGATTTTTTGGATTGTGTCTTAAAAACTTATCCCACAAAACATAAGCCATAGGAGAGGCACCTAAAGGCATTCCTGGATGTCCAGACTTTGCAGTTTGAATTTGATCTAAAGAAAGAACTCTTATTGTGTTAACACATAACATGTCTATATTTGTCATGAAGTTTTCACCTCTTGGAAAAATTTATTTAGAAAAATATTATTATACTAGGATTACTAATGTTGTTTTAGGAAAACAGGATGAGATATAAAGAACTTGTTATTCAACCGTATGAAAGTGATTTTTATGATATTAAGGCTCAGTTAACAGATAGGTTAGAAAGCATTTTCTATCTACCTGTTTTATGGAAAAGACCAAAAAAAATGCCGCTATCAGCTTATAATCCTGAAAGAGATCAGTTTTTAGGTAGCTACTTTTTAAGAGATTTACTTAAAGAAAAGAAAGAGGGAGATATTGTTCTTGGTATAGTCCCTTATGATCTATATGAACCAGACTTAAATTTTGTTTTTGGGGTTGCCTCACCTTATACAAAAACAGCTGTTATTTCCACATATAGACTTCATAATAGCTTTTACGGTCTTCCTGAAGATTTTAATCTTTATTTAGACAGAACTACTAAAGAAGCAGTTCATGAAATTGGACATACCCTTGGTTTAGGGCACTGCCCAAATCCTGAATGTGTTATGCATTTTTCAAACTCTATATATGATACAGATAAAAAAAGCTACTATTTTTGCCCAGTCTGCTATGAGAAGGTAAAAAAAGAACTTGGAATAAAATAAAGGAGGGTTAAGTATGAGAGTATATCAGCCATCAGCAGTTTTATTTCTGCATGCCTTTCCATTAAATAAGGATATGTATAAGTATCAGTTTGAAGCTTTTGAAAAAGAAGGAATCCCTTACGTAGCAGTAGATTATCCTGGTTTTGGTGAAGAGAGAAACTGGCCTACAGATTATTCTATATCTCAGCTTACAGATTATATAGTGGGAAAGTTAAACAGTCTAGGTATAAAAAGAGTTATCCCTATTGGAGACAGTATGGGTGGTTATATAATGTTTGAACTCTGGAGAAGATATAAAAAGTTAATATCAGGTTTTGTTTTTGTATCTACCAGAGCTGAAGCAGATACTGAAGAGGCAAAAAAAGCAAGGTTTGCAACAATAGAAAGAGTAGAAAGAGAAGGAAAGGATTTTCTTATTGAGTTCATGCTAGAAGCACAAACATCCCCGAAAACAAAAGAAAACAGAAAAAAGATGGAAGAACTTAAGTGTATCATGAATAAAGCAACTGAAGAAGGGATAGTAAAAGCTCTAAAAGCTCTTGCAGAAAGACCTGATAATAGAGAAATCTTAAAGGATATTACTGCTGCAACCCTTGTTATTGCAGGAAAGGATGATGAGCAGATAACTCCTCCAGAGATTGTAAAAGGTATAGCAGATGGAATTAAAGGTTCCCTTTTTGTTGAAATACCAAATTCAGCTCATCTACCCCCTTTTGAAAATCCTGAAGAGTTTAATAAGATTGTCATTCCTTTTATAAAAGAAAATCTATAGGAGAGATAAAATGCTAATAACCATAACATCTGCAAGAAAACAAGAAAAAGAATATTTTAATGATACAGATGCTGTATATGAGGCTGTAAAAAATGGAAAGATAAGAGGACTTGGTTTAGATGTTTTTGAAGGGGAAGATATTCTTATTCTGAAGAAGTATATTGAAGGTGAAGCTACAGATAAAAATCTAAAGATCCTTGAACTTCTTTATATGGATAACGTAATCATCACACCTCATATTGCCTACTTTACAGAAAAAGCTTTAAGAAACATTAGAAGATGCACTGTTGAAGCTATAAAAATGTTTGTAGAAAAAGGAGAGTTAGGAAGATTCAAGGTATTATAGATGATATACGTTTATACAGGAAACGGTAAAGGAAAAACAACTGCTGCTATAGGGGCTGGTATTAGGGCTGTTGGTGCTGGAAAAAGAGTTCTTATGGTTCAGTTTATGAAGGTTAAAGAGAGGACTTCAGAATACTACGTTATTCAAAAACTTGAAAATTTTGATATAGAGAGTTTTGGAAGGGAAGGTTTTTACCTTCCCAAAGAGTATTTAGAAAAAAACCCAGAAGCTAAAAAGTTTGGAGTAAAACCTTTTTCTGAAATAGATTTTAAACTTGCTCAGGATGGTTTTGATTTTGTAGTTAATGCCCTGCAAAATCAGTACTATCATCTAATTATTCTTGATGAGTTATGTGTGGTTTTAAAATACGGTCTTTTAAAAGAAAAAGATGTTTTAGATCTTCTAAAGAAATATAAAGATGAATTTCACTTTATAATCACAGGTAGAAACTGCTCAGAAAAGATGCTAAATGTTGCTGACCTTATAACAGAGATGAGAGAAATAAAACATTACTATAAAGAAGGAAAAAAAGCTGTAAAAGGGATAGATTTTTGAGTATGGAAAAGATAATTGTATGGCAGACAGCATTTTTAGGAGATTTGATTTTAACAACTCCATTATTAGCTTCTTTAAGAAATTTATTTCCTGAGAGCCAGTTAGATATTATTACCAAGCCTTTTGGTAAAGATGTTTTAAAAGAAAATCCTTATATTGACAACATTATTGTTTTTGATAAAAAGAAGGATTCAACATTTTCCTTGATAAAAAGATTAAGAATAGAAAAGTATTTTCTAGCTATATCTCCTCACAGATCTCATAGAGCCTCTTACTCTCTTTTTCTGTCAGGGATACCTGATAGAATAGGATTTGATAAAGGAGGTTTTTCTTTTTTATACACAAAAAGAGCAAAACATAGATTTGATGGTACACATGAGATTGATAGAAATCTTTCTCTGCTAAAGCTTCTTAATGAGTATAGAGAGGAAAAGATAGTAAAGGAACCTCAGCTTTTTTTAACGCAGGAAGAAGATGAGGCTTACAAAAAATTTGGACTTATAGATAAGGATTATGTTCTTATTGCCCCAGGGTCAAAGTGGGGAACAAAGAGATGGACTGTTGAAGGTTTTGTAGAGGTTATTAATAAGCTTTCTAAAAAAGAGAATGTAGTTTTATTTGGCGGAAAAGAGGATATTAAGTACGGAAAACAGATACAGGAAAAACTTAGTACAGATGTTTTAAATCTCATTGGGAAGACAACCTTAAGAGAAAGTTTTTCTGTTGTAAAACATGCAAAGGCTCTTATATCTAACGATTCTGCTCCTGTTCATATGGCAGTATCTTTTAATACACCTGTTGTTGATATATACGGTCCTACAGTTAAGGATTTTGGTTTTTATCCTTATAGAAATGGCGTAGTTGTTGAAGTAGAAAATCTAGAATGTCGTCCATGTGGACTTCACGGTCACCACAAATGCCCTACAGGAACTTTTGAATGTATGAAAAGTATAACTCCTGAGATGGTTTTAGAAGGATATTTTACTCTTTTAAATAATCAGAAAACTCCTTAAGACTTTTACAGACTATATCTATACTTTTCTGCTTTTCCACTTCTTTATCTGATATAAAAACTGTAAACATCCCCAGTCTTTTTCCAAACTTCATATCAGATAAACTATCTCCAACCATTACTGAACGTTTAAAGTCTATCTCGGGAAAATCCTCTTTTGCTTTCAGAGCCATTCCTATATCAGGTTTTCTACAACCACACTTTTCTATATTGTAGTCATGAGGACAAAAATATATCCCATCTATATAAACACCATTTTTTTCTAGCACATCTAACATCTTTCTATGAATATCATTTAAATCTTCTTCAGTCATAAGTTTTCTTCCTATGCCTCTTTGATTTGTAACAATGAATATTTTCCCAAATATACTTCTTAAAACTTTTAATCCTTCAATAACTTCAGGAAGAAACTGAAACTGTTCCCAGTTCCTAACATAATCATTTTCTATCTTTTTGTTTATGACCCCATCTCTATCAAGAAATAAAGACCAGCTTTTATCTATATTTAAAGTTTTTAAAATCTCTCTTTGCTTTTTCATAGTCTTCAGGTACTCCAATATCTATAAAATAGCCATCTGATGGATAACCATAAAATCTTTTTTCTTTATAAAATCTTTCTAAAACATCTTTTTCAAAGGAAAATTTTCCATCTATATCTAAACCTTCAATAAAATCTCTATTCACTATATAAATACCACCATTTATATAACCTTCTTTTTTAAATTTTTTTTCTTCAAAAGAGATAATCCTGAAATCCTTATCTATATTAATAGAGCCGTATCTATCAAAATTTTTCATATGTTTTAAAGCAATAGAAACATCAGCATCTTTTTCTATATGGAATCTTAAAAAGTCATTGAGATCAACTTCAAAAAATGTGTCTCCATTGAAGATAAACACATGTTTACTCTCTGTTTTTTCTATAGCCTTTTTTATTGCACCGCCAGTTCCTAAAAGCTCTTCTTCTATAGAGTATTCTATCTCTATATTTTTAAATCTATTTTTGAAGTAATCCTGAATAATCTCTCTTCTGTATCCAACAGCTAAAACGGCTTTTTCAAACCTGTAAAAATTTAAAAAATTCAACAGATACTCAAGAAAAGGCTTTCCATTTATGTCGGCCATAGGTTTTGGAACATCTTTTACAACACTTCTCAGTCTTGTTCCTAGCCCACCGGCAAGTATGACCGCTTCTTTTTTTACCTTATGCTCCATGTTTCCAATCCATTTTTAGTAAACTGAAATCTTCTAAACTCTCCCCCGAACATTTTCAAAGCTTCTATTACTTTATATCTAGTATTTCCAGGACAGTAGAATATCATAAAGCCACCACCACCAGCTCCTGAAATCTTTCCTCCTGTAGCTCCTGCTTTTTTAGCAGTTTCGTATATCTCATCTATAATTGGATTTGTAATACCTTCTGCCATCTGTTTTTTATATTTCCAGCCAAAGTCTAAGATTTCTCCTATTTTATCTAACTCTCCTCTTAACACTACCTCTTTCATTAAGATTGCCTGTTCCTTTAGCTTATGCATAGCTTCTATGGATTTTTCTTTCTTCTTATTTACATTTTTTACTTGAGCTTCAATAATTTTTGATGAGAGTCTACTTGTTCCTGTGTAGTAAAGGAGAATATTAAATTGAAGCTCATTTATTATTTCTGGTTTTATTCTAAGAGGATTTACTATTACTTTATCGTTATCGTAAAACTCCATAAAGTTAAAACCACCAAAGGTTGCTGCGTACTGATCTTGTTTACCACCTGCCATTCCTAAATCTTTTCTTTCTATTTCATAGGCAAGATGTGCTATATCATATTCACCAAGAGGCAGTTTTAACCATTCTGTAAAGGCTCCTATAACCGAAACTACTAAAGTTGATGAACTTCCAAGCCCAGAACCAGGGGGAGCATCTACATAAGTTGATAAAGTAAAGGATAAGGGTTTCTTTGCAAAATCTTTTACAATGCGGTTATAGATACCTTTTAATAAATCAAGATTTCCATCTATTTCTAAAAATTCTTTTGATGGATATTCAATGGTTTCTTTTCTATCTATTGAATTAAAAACAATTTTTCCATCTGTTCTTGGTTCAATAGTTGCATATGCATACATACTTATTGTAGCGTTTAAAATGGCTCCCCCATATAGATCTGAATATGGACTAACATCTGTCCCCCCACCTGCAAGACCTAATCTAAGAGGTGCTTTACTTCTTACTATCATTTTCTCCCCTTTAAAACATTTTCTATAGTGTTTAGAAGTTTTTTTTCATAAATGTCCCATGTAAAATTATTTTTTATAAAATCTCTAGCTTTTTTTCTTATATCTTCGTATCTATTTTTTGTTTCATAGAGTTTATTAATGGTTTCAGCAAAGCCTTTAGGAGTATCTTCCACTAAGAAATGCTCTTTGTTTTTTGCTCCTACTATAGGTCTAGCTGATAAAGATGTTGTTATAACTAAACCTTCTACAGCCATAGCTTCAAGTACTTTGTTTTGAATTCCTCCTCCTGTTTGCATAGGAGCAACTACAGCCATTGCATTTCTCAATATCTCATAAGGATCTTCAACAAACCCAAAAACTTTAACATTCTCAAACTCTTTTTCCATCCTTTTTATCTTTTCTGTTGGTCTAGCTCCAACTATGGCAAATGTAATCTCAGGATTTATGTATGGTAAAACATGTTCCTTAAACCATAGAACAGCATCTACGTTTGGTTGATAGTCCATTTTTCCAAAGAAAACAATCCAGTTTTTATATTTATCTGTGTCTTTGTTATATGTTAAAAGTTCTTCCTTAACTCCATGGGGCATCCATTGAACTTTAGGACTGTTAAAATACTGAACCTCTTCTATATTAAATAAAAAAGCTCTATCAAATAGCTCTATACACTTTTTCTCAAATTCTAAAAGTCTTTTTCCTTCTATTTCATATATGAGCTTCCAAAATGGTGACTTTGTTTTTTCTTTTGATTTTAGGTAGTTTTGAGCTATTGAATCAGCAAAATCTATTATTTTTGGTTTATCTTTTTCCCATACATATTTTGCTGTTCTTATTAGTGTTGGGAAAAGTAGATCAAAATCTTTGTATATACTATCTATATATCTTTGTACATCATTAAAATAAAAGTAGTTAACCTGTAGAGGTTCTCTATTAAAAACAGCTTTAGGAAGATTTTTTAAATAAGAAATTTTTGGCTTTTTAAATATTCTGTAGGATACATTTTTTTCCTGTGCCCACTCAAAAAATTCTTTTGGTATATCTTCATCTGTCAAACTTACAAAGTGAACATGAAAATGCTTTGATAAAATATTCAGCAGGTTATAGTTTTTTACTCTCTCTCCGCTTATCAACGGGAAAGGTAATCTTGAAGATAAAAATAACACTCTCTTTTTCATTTTTCTATCATCTCTTTTATTTTTGTTGCATAATTTTTCCAGTTTAATTTATCTTTTACAAGATTAAAAGCATTTTTTGATATTTTCTCATATAAATTTTTATTTTCTTTTAATATTCTTACTTTTTCTTTGAAATCTTCTACATTTTTGAAACATACTATATTTTCTAAGTCCTTAAAATGTTTTACCATATTACAGTCTAAAGGTGTTGCTAACACAGGAATACCAATAGATAGAGCATGAAGGATTTTTATCCTTATTCCACTTCCAAATATTGTTGGGGATACAAAGAATTCTTTTTCTGAAAGTACTTTATCTAAGTTATCTACAAATCCAAGATTAATAATATTTAATCTTTTCATTTCTTCTGTTGTTATACCTAGATTTTTTTCCAAAATTTCTTGAGAGTTCCCTGTTATGTAAAGCTTGTATTCTTTATTTTTAGATACAAAATGCTTCCATATATTTTCTATAAACCATTTCAAGTTTTCTCTATTTTGATATGTTTTTAAACTTCCAGAAAATATAAATGAATTTTTTTCAATTTTTTCTCTTTTTACACTCTTTATCTCAAAGCCATCATATACTATTTCTGCCTTATTTTTATCTAAATATTTTTTGGCTGTATCAAAATCACTATCTGAGATAAAAATTACTTTATCAAAATATTTCCAATGTTCTATCTCAAACCTTTTTGTTTTTTTATACTGCCAGTAAGATATAAGTTTAAAAACAGGATTTTTTGTAAGTTTATAAAACTGATATACAAGTTCCCACTCAATATTATGTTCTCTTAAAAAGATTTTTATATCTGGATTTAATTTTTTTAGATTAACAGGATAAAAAGCTGTATGGATGTGACTTGAAAGAACTATTTTTATGTTTTCCTTTTTTATCAATCTGTCTAGTTTTTCAAGGATATATTTATCTATATATTTTTCTATCTTAAATGGGTATTTAGAGAAGATATTTTTAAAAAGTAATATAGGATTATCTTGTGTGTCCTTCTCTAAAGGGACAGGAATAACTCCTAGTTTTTTGTAGTCTTTTATTAACTTACTACTTGGGTTTTTATCTAAAAATGCAAAATATACTTTAAAGTATTTAGATAAATATTTTATAGGATAATAAATTCCCTGTTTCCCTCCATCTATAGGCGGAATTACATTTTGAGGAGAAATGTAGAGTAGTTTTTTCATTTTAGTTAACAATTTTCATTTTCTAACTTTTTACGTTGTAAAAAATAGTTTATTACACCTTTAATTTTATAGGGATATATATTAATACTTTCTAATTTTAAAAAACTCAATATATTTCTGAATATATACATTAGAAATGCAAACTTTCCAAAATAATGTTTTCTTATATATAATGTATTTCTAACACCAAAAGAAACTTTCCATGCATTATTTTTATCTACAGTTGTTCCTTTTATTTCTTTTTTTATAGAATAGTTTCCATCTTTATGTTTTATAAAAGCTCCTGTATATAAGTAAAGTCCACATTCTTTTGATATTCTTAAGGTATAATCAGTATCATCTCCCCATATAAAAAAACATTTGTTAGGAAATCCTACTTTTTCTACACAATCTCTATTAATTAATAGACCTACAAAAGCATTTGCTTTTATTTTTATAAGTTTATTTTTAACAAGTTCTGAAACTTTAGCAGGAAGAAAGTATTTTTCATTTCCAAATTTATCAAATTGTTTATGATGATAAAATTGGACATATTCTTTATTTATAATAACAGGTGCTATTGCTTTTAAATTATTTTTCTTGCTTGCTTCTAATAAATTAGATAATGTATCTTCGAAGGGTTCTGCATCGTCGTCCATTACCCATAACCAGTTGTAGCCTTTTTCAAAAGCTCTTTTTATTCCTTCGTGAAAACCACCTGCTCCACCTGTATTTTTATTCATTTTTACATAGTGTATTTTTACAAGCTTGTTTTTAACTTTAATATCTTTAGTATGCTCCCATGGTTTTACAGTAGATTTAGGAGGTAAATTTTTTATAAATCCTTTTTCTTTTAGTAGTTCAGGAGTACCATCTGTTGAAGCATTATCTAAAATATATATAGCATTTAAAGGATATGTTTGATTTAGTAGAGCTTCTAAACATTCTAATAAAAGTTTTTTTCTATTAAACGTTACAACAATAGCACATACTGTCTCATTATTCATCTAATTTTTTCCTCAAATATATCTAAAGCCCTTTTTATAATATCATCCATATTATAATATCTGTAATCTGCAAGTCTTCCTATTGGAATAATTTGTTCAAAATTCTGAACAAGTTCTTTATATTTATTATATTTTTGCCTATTTTCTTTAGTAAAAACAGGATAGTAGGGAATGTCATTTTCTTTATATTCTTTTGGATACTCTTTCAATATTGTTGTTTTATCTGCTTTAGTGGGGTGAATATGCTTAAACTCTGTTATTCTAGTAAAGTCATAATCATTTGGATAGTTAACTGTAGCTACTTCCTGAAAATATTCTTTTTCTATTGTTTCAAATTTTAAGTTTAAAGAACGATATGGTAGTTTTCCAAATCTATAATCAAACAATTCATCTATCATTCCAGTAAAAATAAGCTTTCCCTTAAATTCATTCCCAAAAAAGTATATCTTCTTTTTTTCAAAATCTACTTGTAAAACTTCTTTAAAATCGGTATTAAGCAGTAATTTAATATTTTTGTTATTAAGCATATTTTTAAATATCTTTGTATAACCTTCCTTTGGTACTGCTTGATATTTATCGTTAAAATATCTATCATCCTTTCCAATAAATACTGGAACTCTTGCTGTTACTTCAGGGTCTATATCTTCTGGTTTCATATTCCACTGCTTTGCTGTATAGTTCTTAAACACTTTTTCATATACAAAGTTTGCTAAAAATTTTAAATCTTCATCTTTCTCCTTCTTTAATTCTAGTATTGGAACCTTTGAACCATATTGATATCTATTTAGAAGTTTTTCTTGTAGTTTTTTAGCAAAGGTTGATGGAAAAAGCTGCTCTATTGTATTAAAGTTAAAAGGTATTGGAACTTTTTTACCGTCTATAAAAGCCAAAACTTTATGATGATAAATACTCCAGTCTGTAAAATTACTTAAGTAATCCCAAACTTCTTTAAAGTCTGTATGAAATAAGTGGGGACCATATTTGTGAACTATTATTCCATTTCTATCTTTATAATCATAGCAGTTTCCACCTATATGATTCCTTTTTTCTATAATTAAAACTTTTTTATTTAAAGTATTTGCTATTCTTTCTGCTAATACACTTCCTGCAAAACCAGCTCCTATAATAATAAACTTCATATTTATTCCTTTTTAGCTATATTAATTGCTTCTTCATATAGATTATCCATTTCTTCAACATGTAAATCCATAGATTTTATAAAATCTTTTCTATTATATAGAATTTTTTTATTATAATCTTCTATTATCGAAGGATTTCTTATAATTCTTTCCATTATTTCTGCTAATTCCTTAGCAGAACTACTTTTATTAATCCATCCTGTTAAATTTTCTACAGTATAATCTACTATTCCACCTTTTTTATTTCCTATAATTGGAATTCCTTTTGCAAGAAATTCTAATCCTACATATCCAAAAGCTTCTTCCCATATAGAGGGAACAATTCCTACATCTACATTTTCCAAAAGATTGTTTAATTCATTAATTTTATACGGTCCATAATAAAAAATATTTCTAAACTGCTTGAGTTCTTCTTTTAGTGTAGGTAATAATCCTCCATATATATATAATTGAAATTTGTTGCTTAAACCTTTTTTGTCTAAAATTTTTATTGCTTCTAATAAGACATGTGCACCTTTTTGCACAGTTGCCATTCCATTTAAAGTAGCAAATTTTATAACTTCATTTATTTTAATGGTCTTAGGTTTTATCAGTTCTAAATGCTTTACCGTTAAATGTACTGTTTTTATATTAATCTCATTATTTGTAAAATTTCTGTAAATTTCTTCTACCTTGTAAGATTGAGCTATTA
>JALVKE010000119.1 GCA_027028005.1 Persephonella sp.
GTATAGACACTCTATTTCTAAGCACCTCAAACACCTTTCTCAGTCTCAATTTATCTTGTGGATTTTGGGTGTTAAATGACTTGCGTATTTTTATGAAGGTTAACGACAAATATCTGATATTCTTACTTTCAGCAAAAGATAGCTTTTTTCATAAATAAACGAAAAAAGCCTCAGGGGGCTGTGGGGCACTGGGGAGGAGGAGCAAGGATTTTCAAATATTATAACCACCAAGGTTTCCAAACAGGATATTTTTCTTCTCCAGTAGTTTCTAATGCAACTAGATTAAATTTAATTTTAGGATAATTTTCAAAAAACAAACGATACTTTTTTTCTTTAAATAACGAAGTTGTAAACTTTACCTCAAAAGCGAATTTTTCCTCAAAAATAAAATCGACTTCTGCTCCTGCTTGTGTTCGCCAATATTTGATTTTTTCATTAGTCAAAATACCGCTTCGTTCTGCCAACTGACGAAAAACTGCATTTTCTAACAACTGTCCCTTATCTATTCTTAGCAGAGGAGAAGTAAAATTATTAACAAAAAAGTTTCTTAAACCACAATCATAAAAAAATACTTTAGACATTTTTCTTAGCTCTTTGCGGACATTAGCATAAAATGGACGAATAAGGCTAATATGAAAAGACTTTTGCATTATATATAAATAGTTTTCTATTGTCTTACGTGATACTCTCAAGCTTTTGGATAATTCATTAGTATTAACTAATCCACCAACTTGTGAAGCTAAAACTTTAAAAAGACGATAAAAGGTTTCATCTCGTCTGATGTTGGCATCGTAAACGTCCTTTTTAATATAAGAGTAGGCAATGTCTTGAAGGATGCTTATCTTATCAGCAGGAGAAGAGGCTAAAACTACCCGTGGATAACCACCGAAAAGAATAAACTCATTAAAATATTTTTTAATTTTTTCTTTTTCGCTTAAAGTTAACTCTTTCTCTAATTTGTAATTTTCAGAGTCAAATTTTTCAGGCAGTAATTTAAATAAACGCTCTTCTCCTTTAAACAGCAATAACTCTTTAAAAGAAAGAGTACGGACTGGTATAATAATCTTTCTTCCTGCTAAAGAGTCTTTAAATTTTTTATCCAAATAAAACGCAGAGGAACCAGAAACAATTAGCTTAATTTTTCCTTTATATTCATCATATAAATACTTTAAAAAGTTAGTGGGATTATTTAAGTACTGAACTTCATCTATAAACACAAAAGTTCTTGTTTTAAGATCTATAGGAAAGATCTCAAATAAATTTTTAGGATTTTGATTAAGTAAACTTAAATAGTCAGGATCTTCCAAATTGATAAAGAAAGTCTTACCTTTTTTATTCTCTATTTCTTTTTGAAGTAATTTAAGGATAGTTGTTTTCCCTACTTGACGAGCTCCTGTTAGCAATAAAATCTCATCATTCTCTAAGTATTTTTTTTGTTTAATCTGAGAAATGACTGTGCGTTTAATAATCTTCATAATACCTATATTATCCGATAATTTGTACCCTGTCAAGCACAAATTATCCTTTTGAGTTTTAAGCTCTATAACAGGCCTTCCCCTATGGGTAACCTTTTCTCCAATTTCATCTCCAAATTACTAGACGTAGTAATTGTGAAAAGAAATCAAGCTTTTGTTAACAAGGGTATATCAAAATTTCTAATTTCTAATTGACCTAATTTCTAAGTGGTTTTAAAAAACCGAGCAATTTTGTTATATAATATAACTTATGAAAAAGAAAATCGCTAATTATACAGTCATAATCGAAAAACAGAAAAGAATGGGGACAAAAAAAGAATGCTTTTCTGCCTATGTTCCTGTTTTAGGAATTGCAACTGACGCAGATACTTTAGAACAGGTTCAAAAAGAAATAAAATCTTTAATAGAGTTTCATCTCCAATGTCTTGCTGAAGAAGGAGAACCTATTCCTGTTGAATCTTCCTCTTCCCTTATAACAAAAACAGAGGTTAATTTACCTCAAGGCGCAGTTTTAGCTTTTTAACTAACAAAATGAGCAAGCTTCCACAAATAAAGCCTAAAAATCTAGTAAAGTTCTTTCTTAAAAATGGATTTGTTATAAAAAGACAGGTTGGAAGCCATTTGAGATTGGTTCATCCGGATGGAAGAAAAATTACTATAGCAATGCACAACAAACCTTTAGCTCCAGGTACTTTTCAGGCTATCCTGAGACAGGCTAATATGACAAGAAAAGAATTTCTAGCAATGTATAAGAAGAAAGGGTAAAAATCCCTAATCTCTAATTGACCTAATTTCTAAAGGCCACACTTGTAGGCAAATTAAATTGCAAAATGAAAATCTTTTTAATAAAATAAACTGTACAATGGTACGTATTCAAATAAGCTTAACAGATAAAGAGGCAAAAGCTCTAAAACAATATGGAGCTGTGTTGGGCTATACCTTGCCTAAAACAATCCGTTTTATAATCGGCAAAACTGCAGAAAGAATTCTTATAGATACAAATATTCCTGATATTTTAACGTTTACACTTCCTTACACTCTGGAGAAAAGGGGAATTAAGGCTTTAAAAGAATACGAAAAAGGAGAGACAATCAAAGTAGAACCTTCTAAGATCGATAAATTCTTCGATAGTATATGAATATCTGTTTTCAAATTAAAAGGAAAAAGAATCAACGAATATTCTATATGGATAAAAAGCAACCTTAGAGCTATAGCTGTGAAAGAAAAGGGTAACTTCATCTTCTTTGACTTGATAACACATGATGAGTATTAGAAGGTACTGGGTAAGATTAGAAGGTTTGTTTTGCTTTTGTTTTGAGCTAAAGGAAAAGCTGATTTGCAAATTTCAGACTTTCCTTTTTGAGAAGTCTTGTTATTTCCCTATGAGTGGAGGGTAAAAATTGATTTAAGTCTTGTCTTACTTCCTTTTCTGAAATTGAGTTTATGGTTTGTCCTAGGATTTCTGTCGTCGTTGCTATATAGTGCATAATCTCATACACTTTATAGGAACGTCAAGTAATTTGTGGTTTGCAGAGTATATACTTTTTGTGTGGTTATTTCTCTATAATTTCGTTTCCGAATTACTACTTATAGAGTAGTAGTTGTGAAACAAAATTTAAATATGTCAATAAGGAGCGAGAAAACTCAGCGGGTTGTGGGGCGCTGGGTGAAAGGGTATATCAAAATCTCTAATTGACCTAATTTCTAAGTGGTTTTTTTAATATACCTTTTTCAAAAACAATTTCAAAATCCTTATCAGATTACACCTCTAAGGTGTCAAGTGAGCCTTTGCAACAAGCTATTTTACTTGCTTTTCTGCTCCTACAGCTACTTTATTCTTAAACACCTCAAACACCTTTCTTAGTCCCGATTTATCTTGTGGATTTTGGGTGGTAAATGAGTTGCGGATTTCTGGTGGATTTAATTTAAACTGGAGTCCAACATCTTCTGTTACATGACATAGAATCATAGTTAGAGTGCCAACAATATCAGGATGGGAAAAGGGTTTTTTGGGGTTGTGAAGGTAAGCTTGTTTGAGGGTATCAACCTCTTTGAGGAATTTTTCTAAAACTTGCCTATAATCTTCAAAGGTTAGTTTTTCTTCTGGGTTATAAGGTCTTTTTAATACATCTTCTACATAAAGAGCAAAGGCGCGGATAAGAAGTTGTTGATTTACAGGGTCGTTGAAAAAATCGTCGTTTGAAAGTTTTGCCCCTTCTGATACTTCATATAGAAAGATAAGTCCTTGGATAATATCGCTAAGGCGAGTATATAATGAAGTTGTTGGCCGGTTGCTAAAAAGAACTTCATTTCTTACTTTTTCACCAAGAGGAGTAATTGGTGAAAAAATAGCCTCCCTCAATTTTCCAATTTGTTCTCCATATTCTCTCCAAAACGGATCCAACTCAATTCTTATTTATTCTTGAGAAGGCTCCATAGTATAAATTTTAATACAATTGCGGTATTAAAAAGTGCGTAGATTTATGGTAAGAGTAAGAAAAATGATTTTAGTTGATCAAAAATTATCTAAAGATCTTTCAAAAGCATCTTTGTTCAATTGCAAAGCCACAATTGGAGTTATTTGTTTTTTTTCATTGATTAAAGCTATCCCGATTCTATTGAATATATTCCAGGGGAAATCTCTATAATTACCCGTTAAAAGCACTACTTTATCAGAATGGGAGAATTTTACTAAAAAAGCAGCTAAAAACATATCTACCAAAGACACCTCCCTCCCAAATCTCCGATATACTTTTATAACTTGATCTATCCGATCTCTTAAAATACGCGAAGAGATAATTCCAATATCAAAAGCAGAAAATACCTTTTCTTTTTCCCTAAGTTCCTTGCTACTGGCTGATCCTTTAAGAAACTCCCATTTGCATACATCCAAGATAACAAGATCAGCATTATTGCTTAGAAGATGATTAAATAACAAAACGTAGGGTTTGGAATTTAGGCCTGCATTTAGAAGAATATTTGTATCTAACAATACGTAAGAGTCTTTAATGGCATCCGTAAAATTTTCAGACAACACTAAGTCTTCTACTTTTTTCTTCATACTCCATTTCTTTTCTTATTATCTTTCCTACTTCCTCCAAAACCTTTATGGCTTCCCTGATATTGAGTTTTTTTCTTTTTGTTTTTTTTGGAGGAAGTCCTTCGTAATATTTTAATCTGCTCATTTTTTCCACTTTAGGTAACTTATTTATTCTAAAGTATGCAAAAATTTTTAAATTTTGTCAATTGCTATCGGCTCCGTTGGGTCTTTGTACTCTATCACAGTACCTCTCAAAGACTCAAGAATATTTTCCTCCTTCTTTTTTTCCCTTAAAGGCAGAATTTCTATGACAGGTTTCCCCCAATGGGTAATAATCAATCTTATCTTTCTTTTTATCCAATTTCGTTTCCAAATTACTTACTTATGTGGTAGTAATTGTGAAATAAAATTAAGGCTTTTAAGTGTTGTTTCTGGTTTGGGATAAAATTTCTACAAAATCAGAAATAAATGCCAATTTTAGCTAGATTTCTACTGCAGGAATAACTCTATCAAAATCTGAATACTCTAAGCTGACAATATAG
>JALVKE010000120.1 GCA_027028005.1 Persephonella sp.
TATATAAATTTTTCAAATATATCTACTGGTGTTAAATGCTCTCCATAAAACCTTTTTATCTCTCGCAGTTCTTTAATCTTTATATTCATTTCTTAAATCCTCTAATAATCTAAGTAATCCATTTGTGTTTACGAAAAAATTTTGTGGATATTTTTTTAATGCCGACTCAATATCGTTCTTTTGCTTTTTTAATTTATCTGACAAATCATTTTTAATAAAACGATACATATATAGTCCATCTAGAAATGCTAAATAATGGATATTAATTTGCTCTTCACTTTGATTGATAAAATCAATCAATTCACTTATTTGTTTATCTTGAGCTCCTCCTGTATTATGTATATGTTTAGCTTCCCCTATTATAAAGTGGTCATTATATGTAATAAGAAAATCTGGTATTTTATTTTGATGATGCTTTCCAAAATTATACTTAAGTTTTAAGTCTTTTTTAATTTTTTTCCAATTCTTTTTTTCTATAAAAATAAGATTTGCATCCTCACCCAATACTTCTTCTACTTTATCTTTTATTTTTCTTTTAAATTTTTGCCCTTTGCTTCTGGAACTACCACTATCATAAAGAGCTTGAATAGAAACATTTGTATACCCATATTTTTCATACAACACTCTTCTTCTTTCACAATATTTATCTAACAACTTCTTCAACAAATCTTCCTGATTAGGTAATTCTAAGAAAGTCCCATATTGAGCATCTAAAGATTTCCAATAAGCTACAAATTCTGTGTAATTAATATTATCAATATTAACTAATATATCTTTAATTTTATAAATAACTTCATTAATAGTACCTTCTATTAAATTATCTTTTAAACAACAATATGTTGTAATCAAATCTCTTAAGGCACTTACTTTTTTTAAAAAGTCTTTATCTTTTTCAGGATCTATAATAATTACATCATGAACATAATAAATATCCGGGAAATCTTCCGGATGGTTTAAGGAGTAAGTCCAATAAAAAAGCCCTTTTTTCATCATACAATACTCCTGATTTATAAACTTCTATTTGTATTTAATTAAATTTCTTCTCTTAATATAGTTTCTCATTGTTTGATAATGAACTCCAAGAATTTTAGCTATACTTGCAACAGATACACCTTTGTCCAAGAGTTCCTCTATATATTCCCTTTTTTTATCTAATTTAGAGCTGTAAGACCCCTTTGGTCTTCCTATCTTTTTCCCCTCTGATTTTACCCTTGCTAAAGCTTCTTTAGTTCTTTGACTTATTAGTTCTCTCTCTATTTCACTCGCAAGACTGAAAGCAAACGCCAATACTTTGCTTTGAATATCGTCTTTCAGTTCATAGTTGCCTTTAACTACATAGACATTAACACCTTTAGACAAAAGAATGTTAAGTAGTTCCATTATTTCAAGCATGGAACGACCAAGTCTTGAAAGCTCTGCAACTATTAGGTTATCTCCTTTTTGCAGCTGCTCAATGAGGTCTTTTAGTTTTCTGTTTTTCCAAGATACTTTACCGCTTACAGCTTCTTCTATAAACTCTACATTTCCGAGTTTTTTATTATTTGCATACTGAAGTATTGAATATTTTTGATTTTCTAAATCTTGTTTGTCTGTTGATACTCT
>JALVKE010000121.1 GCA_027028005.1 Persephonella sp.
AAAGAAAAGAGGTTATTTAGCTATTGTTAAAGAGGCAATAAAAAAAGCAAAACCTGATTTTAAGTTTGCAGGAGCAACTGTTTATGAACTTGGAGAAGAACATTTACTTGTTTTATTTTTAGATGAAGAGGAAAATCCTCTAGGAGATATGCTTATAGATATCAAAAGAGATATTATTTTTACAGATCCACATGAATTTAAAGTAAAAATAGAAGTAACTCCTCAAGGTATGGAACATTATAAACTTTGGGAAGGTAATAGATATCTAGAGGGAAAAGCTGTTTTATTGACACCTTGGCTTTCTTATAATGAAATCTTTACTTAAAAACGTTATTTATGTAAAAATAATTTTCTACAATAGCCCGAGTGGCGGAATTGGCAGACGCGGGGGACTCAAAATCCCCTGCCCGCAAGGGCGTGCGGGTTCGACTCCCGCCTCGGGCATTTAAATTTCTTTATACAATAACCTAATAAATAATTTAAAAAATCAAAATATTCAGAATTCAAAACCTTATTACAATTTTTCTAGTTTTTCTGTTCTTTCATTTGCCGAGAGAAACAATACAAGTCGCAACGCTACTAAAAAGCAGTATATACCTCAAATAGACAATGAACCGTTAATTTTTTAAAACTGTAAGTCAAACTTTTCATAGAAAACTTTTCTTGGTTGAAGGTATACACTACTTCCTAAGTGATAGATGCCCTAAACTTCTGTAGGTTAGTTTTACTTAGCCTACTAAATTTTCAAGTTTATGCTTTAAATAGAGTAGTCGCAATACCGCTAAAAAGCGGTTAATGCCCCAATTAACCGTTAAATAGATTAATTCAATAAATTGCAAAAATAACATTTTCTCATAAGCCTTGATAAGAACAGGTACCACTTTCCAAAGCGGGTTAATTTTAGTTAATAACCCGTCTCTACGGAGGTAGGTTAGAAGCCTAGCAGTCGCAATACCCTAAAAAAATGATAGATGCCCAAAACTTTCCTTGAACTGTTTTTATTCAAATAAAACGAAAGAACAGACTTTTTCTCGTTAGCTTTACTTAAACACGGGCAGATATCACTTTCGGTAAGCGGGTTAGTTCTAGACACAAATCTGGAAAAATTGGTAATGAATTCGTTAAAGTCGCAATACCCTAAAGAGAGCGGGTTAGTTCTAGAGCCAGTATTTACTAGTATTAGCGAGGATTTTAGTAATGCAAACCATTTGCAAAAGCTGACTCAATCCTACTCAAGCGCTTGAATATCAAGCGTTAGCTCATTTTCGATATGCGGGACAAGACATATCGCTTTGTTATATTTTTACAATCTAATTTTCCTTTACTTTTCAATTACTTATAAAAATCTCAGTTTGCTTTTATCAAATTTTTGTCTAATTTTAAATATGATCTAGATCATATTTTTTATATTTCCTTATTCCTTTTTCAAATAACCTTACTTTCATTATATAAAACTTTTCTATTTTCTTTAAAAATAAAAACTGGGGGATCAATAGATCCCCCCTTTAACAATATTATTAAATATCGTAGTAAAGTTCAAACTCTTTTGGATGTGGAACAAGTCTGATAGCGTCTACTTCTTCTTGTTTTGTTTCAATCCACATATTGATAAAGTCCTCATCCATTACTCCGCCTTTTGTGAGGAAGTCCATATCTTCCTTAAGAGCATCTATTGCTTCTTGGAGAGAAGCAGGAGTTGATGGAACATTTGCAAGTTCTTCAGGTGGTAAAGAGTAAATATCTTTATCTAAAGGTTCTCCTGGATGAATTTTATTTTCAATTCCATCTATTGCAGCCATAAGAAGTGCAACGAATGCAAGATATGGGTTAGATGAAGCGTCAGGAAATCTAACTTCTATTCTTTTAGCTTTTGGAGAAGCTGAACCCATAGGTATCCTTATAGCAGCAGATCTGTTTCTTGCTGAGTAAGCAAGTTTAACAGGTGCTTCAAATCCAGGAACAAGTCTGTGGTAAGAGTTAGTAGTTGGGTTTGTAAATGCTGCTATAGCTTTTCCGTGTTTAATAATTCCACCAATTGCATAGAGAGCAGTTTCAGAAAGTCCTGCATATTGGTCTCCTGCAAATTGGTTTTCTCCACCTTTCCATATAGAAAAGTGAGTATGCATACCAGAACCATTATCACCAGCAATTGGTTTTGGTAAGAATGTTACATATTTTTTATGTCTGTATCCTACATTTCTTAAAACATATTTGTATTTAAGAACATTATCTCCAGTTGTAACAAGATCAGAGAATCTAAAATTTATTTCTCCCTGTCCAGCAGTTCCTACTTCGTGGTGTTCCCTCTCTACAGTAATTCCTACTTCTTCAAGAGTTTTTACCATATCTCTTCTAATTTCTGCTGTTTTATCTAACGGTGGAACTGGGAAGTAACCTCTTTTATAAGGTGTTTTATATCCAAGGTTAGGATTTTCCTCTCTGCCAGTATTCCACCAACCTTCAATAGAGTCTACTTCATAGTAAGCGTGATTTGGACCATTGCTAAATTTTATATCATCAAAAATAAAGAATTCAGCTTCAGGTCCAAAATAAGCAACATCTCCAATTCCTGTAGATTTTAAAAATTCAACAGCTTTCTTAGCTATTTGTCTAGGATCTCTGTTATATGGCTCTCTAGTTATTGGATCAACAACATCACATACAAGAGAAATATTAGGATCTTCTATAAAAGGATCAATAAACGCAGATTTTGGATCAGGAATTAAAAGCATATCTGATTCCTGAATTCCTTTCCAACCTCTAATAGAAGAACCATCAAATGGAATTCCATCTTCAAAACTTTCAGCGGAAAATTCGTGAGCTGGTATTGTTAAGTGCTGCCACTGACCAAAAGGATCTGAGAATTTTAGATCAATAAAAATAACTCCTTTTTCAGAAATTACTCTTAAAACATCATCTGGTGTTTGACATTGTATCATTGTCATTTAAAATACCTCCATAGGTTATTTTTCTCAAATTATTATCTATATTTTATATAGCTTCAGGTCCTCTTTCTCCTGTTCTTATTCTTATTACATCTTCAACAGGAATAATAAATATTTTTCCATCTCCTATTCTGCCTGTCCTTGCTGCATTTGCTATAGCCTCAACAACTTTTTCTACCATATCATCATCAACAACAATCTCTATCTTTAGCTTTGGAAGGAAATCTATTACATATTCTGCACCTCTATAAAGTTCAGTATGCCCTTTCTGTCTTCCAAAACCTTTCGCTTCAGATACAGTCATTCCATAAACACCAATTTCAGTAAGGGCATCCTTTACTTCATCAAGTTTAAAAGGTTTGATTATTGCTTCTATTTTTTTCATTCATTAAACCTCCATTTATTTCATCTATTTAAGTTTTCAATAATTTTGCCAATGTAAAAATCTTTTTATATCAAACATTTAAACGATAACTTTCATATTCTATTTGCTTAAAATTTGTGCATTTTGCACTATATTTATGCATTTAAATCAAATACAACCATTTTTATTTCTGTATAGTCTTCAATAGCGAACTTTGGCCCTTCTCTTCCTATACCACTTCCTTTTACACCTCCGTAAGGCATATGATCAGCTCTAAATGTAGGTATATCGTTGATTATAACACCACCTACTTCAGCACCTTCTATAAATTTCCACGCATTTTTTACATTATTTGTAAAAATTCCAACTTGAAGACCATAGTTTGATTTATTTACAAGCTTTAAAGCTTCATCTATATCTTTAAATCTTTTTACAGTTACAACAGGAGCAAATGCCTCTTCATAGAAGAGCTTTGTTTCCTCTGGAACATCAACAACCACAGTTGGTTTAAAAACAGTTTTTTCAGCTTCTCCACCTGTAGCAATTCTTGCCCCTTTCTCAACAGCTTCCTTTATCCAAGACTGAATTCTGTTTACCTCATCTACAGTAATGATTGGACCTACGTCTGTATTTTCATCCATTGGATCCCCAAATTTGAGCTTTGAAACTTCCTGCTTTAATAGTTCATAAAACCTATCAGCTACTTTTTCATGAACTAAAATTCTTTGAACAGATATACAAACCTGTCCCGCTACTGCAAAACCACCTGCAACAGCTTTTTTTGCAGCTACTTCAAGATTTGCATCCTCATCAACTACAACGGCAGAGTTTGAACCAAGTTCCATAACAATCTTCTTTAACCCTGCCTGTTTTGCTATTATTTCTCCAACTTTAAGTGAACCTGTAAAGGAAACAACTCTAACATCTGGATGTGTTGTCATCGCTTGACCTACATCTGCAAATCCAGGAATTATAGAAACTGCTTCTTCAGGCACACCTGCTTCTAAAAAAAGCTGACATAACATTGTTGGAGAGAGAGGGGTTCTTTCACTTGGTTTTAAAACAAAAGGACATCCTGCCGCTATTGATGGTGCAATTTTATGAGCTGTTAGGTTTAAAGGAAAGTTAAAAGGAGTTATAGCAGCTACTATACCAGCAGGTTCTCTAAAATAAAATCCTCTTTTCCCTATTCCATTAGGTGAAGCATCTATCTGAATATACTCCCCTTCTATTCTCTTTGCTTCTTCTGCTGAAAAAGTTATTGTATTTACTGCTCTTTCTACCTCTGTTCTAGCTTCCCTTATTGTTTTTCCAACTTCATAAACTATAGTTTTAGCAAATTCTTCTTTTCTTTCTTCTAAAAGCTGGGCAACTTTAAAAAGAATTTTATATTTTTCATATGCAGTTAGTTTTTTTAGTTTTTCAAGACCAACTTTTGCTTTTTCTATAGCTTTTTCTACATCTTCGGGAGAACCTTTTGGAACTTCCCCTACTTTTTCCTGAGTGTATGGATATATAACGTCTATCTTTTCAGGTTTATCAACTTCCTTACCACCAACAATCATAGGAAGTTTTATCATACTTGTTTAACCTCCAGGCTTTATAATATTTTAACAATTCCAATATGATTTTGAACAGGTTTGTAAAATGATTGACTATTTAAGTGGAAAGGTTATTTACTCAACAGAGAGTTTTTTCATTTTAGATCTTAATGGAGTAGGATTAAAAATCTTTTCTCCTTACAAAGTTGAAGGGAATATAAAAGTTTATACCAAGCTTTATATAAAAGATGAAGAATTGATACTTTATGGATTCAAAACAAGGGAAGAGAGAGATTTATTTGAAAAGCTAACATCTGTGTCAGGTATTGGCATAAAACACGCGTTTTCTCTATTAAAAAATCTCTCAGCTGAAAAAATTGTGCAGGCAATAGAAGATAAAGATATTACAGTTCTCTCTTCTGTTCCTGGTATAGGAAAAAAAACAGCTCAAAGACTTATATTTGAACTTCAAGGGAAGATTGATTTTTATGAAAATGAGCTTTTAGAAGATGCTGTGAATGCACTTACTAATCTTGGATTTCGAAAAAAAGATGCAGTAAATGTAGTTAGGAATATTTTAAAAAAGGAAGAAAGTTTAGATTTAAAGAGTATTATAAAAAAAGCTCTTGTTGAACTTTCTAAAAATGTTGGAGAAAAATAAATGCAAGACAGATTAAACACTATTTTTCTTGATGCTTTGTTAAGAGATGAACTTGTTAAATGTTTAAAGTACAAGTTGATAAACAAAAATTATTTATCTTTTTCTAAAATTGTTGAAGAGGTATGTTCTGAGCTAGCAAATATAGATGCTCAGTATAATCTTGTTTTATATACAATAAAAAACTATGATATCAATCTAAAGGAAATTCTAAATCTTTCTTCAGAACTCTTCTTTCAAAATCTCGTTGATCTTATAGAAGAGGTTGATACTATATCCTTTCTCTCTGAAGAAGAAAAAAATAAACATATATATCAAGCTTTTGATACAGTAGTTAAGAAAGATATAGAAGACATTGAAAACTATATTAGAAATATTAAAGAAACCATAGAAAAAACAGGGAATAGAGAAATTAAGGGTATTACTTTTAGAAAGTTATCTTGGATACTAAAAGATGAAAATGATAAGATTGCTTTTCTAGAGGAAGCTTTAAAAAACTGTAATGATGAATTAGAAAGAAGACTTATATACTATGAGTTGCTTCAACTTCTTGTGTTTTCTGGTTATCAGGAAAAACTTGAAAAATATCTTGAAAAAGCTAAAACAGAATTCCCTGATGAAGATATGTTTTATGAAATATATGGTCATTTAGGCATGTTTTTTACAGAAACAGAGGAGAAAGAAAAAGCTAAGAAATATTTAGGATACGTATATCATTGGCTTGTTTATGAAAGCCTTGACCAAAAAATAAATATTTTATCTTTGAACAGTAATTTTTTGGTTTTTTTAACTGTTCTAGCTAAACTTTATGAGGAAGCAGAATATATTGAGGAATCTAAAAAGATATACAGTTTTACTTTTTATCTAATAAAAAACTTCCTACAAAGTATGTACGATAGTGAACCTGATAATGTTAAACCTGTGTTAGAAGATAATCTATACTCTTTTTTAGTTGAATATGCATTTTTTAAAAGTAATATAAGTGGCGAAGAACCTAGTGTAACTTTCTCTTCTTTAAAAGAAGATCTTTTGAAAAATAATAATATTACACCTAAGCTGAAAAATATAATCAGCAAGTTTGAGATATAAAATTTTATAAAAATATACTTGAAAAATTTTAGTGAAGTATTATATATAAGATATATAAAGAAAATTAGGAGGTGGATGCCATGGATAGAAGAAATGTACCAGCAACATTTGTATGGAACCCATTTAGAGAATTAGCAAGAATAGAACAGGAATTAAATAAAGTATTTAATGAACTTGTTCCTGCAGGAGGTGCTGAAATATCACAAACTCAAGTATGGGCACCAAGAGTTGATGTATATGAAAAGGATAACAAGATTATTATAGAGGCTGAAATACCAGGTGCTAAAAAAGAAGATATAGAAGTAAAAATTAGAGATAATGCTGTGATAATAAAAGGTGAAGTTAAGAGAGAAGAAGAAAAGAAAGAAGGAAACTTTTATAGAAGTGAAAGATTTTACGGAGTATTTGAAAGAGTTATACCTCTTCCGGCAGAAGTAAAAGCTGACGAAGCTAAAGCTTCATTTGAAAATGGAATATTAAGATTAGAACTACCTAAAGCAACGGCAGAAAAAGAAGTTAAAATAGAAGTTTTATAAAAAAATAGAGGAGGATCTGCCTCCTGCTTTTTTATTTTTATCTTTTTATGTATAATGCTCTCAAATATAAAATCTCTGAGGGCTTTTTTATGAAATCTATCATTATATTTTTATTACTAATCTTATTCAATCTTTCTTTTGCTCAAATAAAAATAGTAACAACTATAAAACCCTTAGCAGATATAGCTAAAGAAATAGTAAAAGATAAAGCTTCTGTCTCTTATATTATCCCTCCAAATGTATCTGTTCATATATATGAATATAAAATCAGTGATATAAAGAAAGTTTTTGAAAGCGATCTATTTATTTTTTTAGGTTCAGGGGAACCCAATATTGAAAATTTAAAAAAAACAGCAAGAAAAGAAAAAATAGAAGTAACAAAATTAAAATATTTACATAAAATAACATCCTTTGAATTTGGAGAGGAACATCACGGTAGTCATCAACATAATATGGTTCATCCAGCTGTATGGTTAGATCCATATAATGGTAAAGTTATAGCTGAAGCCATCTATAACAAGTTATTAAAATTAGATGAAAAGAATAAGAAATTTTATGAAAGAAACTTGATAGAGTTTGAAAAGAAAGTGGATGATATCTACACATATGGAAAAAATCTATTTAGTAAGATAAAAAATAGGTATTTTATTTCGTATCACTACGCGTGGCCTTACTTCACAAAGGCTTTTAATCTTATATATCTTGATGTTGTAGAACTTGGACACGGTAGGGAACCTACTCCAAAACATCTCATAAAATTAATAAAAGAAATAAAAGAGTACAAGATAAAAAATCTTTTCGCTGCAAAGCAATTTTACAATCCAAAATATGGAAATCTCCTTAAAAAAGAAACAAAAATTAATATTGTTTTTCTTGATCCTTTTGATGAAAATAAAAATTATATTCAAATGCTGAAATTTAATATAGATAAAGTATATAAAGCTAAAGCTAAATGAAACCTCTTATAACCCCTGAGATAGCTGTTGGATTTTCTCTTATTGTTTCTAGGGTTATCGGCATATTTATGAGTATGCCTTTTTTTAATACAAACTTTATCCCATTAAATGTGAGAGTTTTGCTTGTAATATCCCTATCCTTCTTTTTTGCAAAGATTGTTAATGTTTCTGTTCCTATAGAGAATTTTCATCTTATCACATATTTTATTCTTGTCTTAAAAGAAGTTATTATTGGTTTTCTACTTGGACTTTCTGTTAGTATTTTTATTGCTGCATTCTCTTATGCAGCAGAGATAATAAGTTATTTTATGGGACTTACAATTGTCAATGTCTTTGACCCTGCTTTTGGACAGATATCTGTATTTGATAGATATTTTATAGCTTTATTTTATCTTTTATTTTTCATAACAGGAGCTTATCAGATATTCATTGGTTCTATACTAAAAAGTTTTGAGGTTATACCTGTTTTACAACCTATAAGTTTCAACGGATTTATTTATCTCCTTGAAAAAATACCTGTTATTTTTTATTTTGGTTTTAAAATGGCTTTCCCATTTGCACTTATACTTTTTATAATTAATGTAGCTTTAGCTTTAATAAATAGGCTTATACCTCAAATTAATGTCTTTATAGTTGGTCTTCCTCTTCAGATATTTGTTGGTCTAGCTTCTTTAGCTGTGGGAGCTTCTGTTTTAATCTACTTTGGTATTCATCTTTTAGAAAGTATGACTGATACCTATTTGCATACTATAAAAGATTTAGGAAAGTAAAATGGCGAAAGATCCTAGCAAAACAGAAAAGGCAACTCCTCGGCGGCGTCAAAAGGCAAGAGAGGAAGGACAGGTTCCAAGAAGTATGGATATTCCTATAGCTGCTTCTCTTTTAGCTATTTTTCTTATGATGTTTTTTTACATACCATTTTCATACAGTTATCTTATAAGGTATTTTAGATACACCTTTTCAGATCCTTTTCATAAAATTCCTGAGCTAAACTCTATTTTCATCTATGAAACAGTTAAAATACTTGCTATTCTTATAGCTCCTGTGTTTTTGTTTCTTATCATTGTAGGTATTGTATCAAATGTAGCTCAGTTTGGGTTTCTTTTTACTCTAAAGCCTTTGGCTCCAAAACTAAACAGACTAAATATTATTTCTGGAATTCAAAGGCTTTTCTCTATAAAAACACTTTTTGAACTTTTTAGAAATCTGTTAAAGTTAGCCTTTGCCTCTTTAGTTGCCTATTTTCTAGTAAAAAAAATGATCTCTGAAAGTTTTTTAATGTCTTTTATTCCTATAAATCAAGAAATCTATTATCTGTTTAAATATACAATGACTCTTATCTTTGCTTTTGCTTTAATGTCTATTCCTGTAGCTGTTATTGATTTTTTATATAGAAGATGGGAGTATGAAGAAAATATAAAGATGTCAAAGGAAGAAGTAAAAGAGGAAAGAAAACTTTATGAAGGAAATCCTCAGATAAAATCTGCTATAAGAAGAAAACAGAGAGAACTTGCTATGAGACGCATGATGTCTGAAGTTCCAAAAGCTGATGTTGTTATAACAAACCCAGATCACTACGCTGTAGCACTAAAGTATGAAAGAGGAAAAATGGCAGCTCCAAAGGTTATAGCAAAAGGAAAAAATACTATTGCTGAGAAAATAAAAGAGATTGCAAAAAAACATAATATTCCAATTGTTGAAAACCCACCTCTAGCAAGAACTTTGTATACTAGCTGTGAAATTGGAGATTTTATTCCTGAAAGTTTATATGTTGCCGTTGCAAAAATTTTAGCCAAAATTTATACACAAAATAAAAAAGGAAATTTTTAAAAATGAATCCAATAAAATATCATTTAGAAACGAAACATCACTTTAATAGATTAGCTAGGTCTTTAGGATACTTAGACTGGGCTAATCAGCCTAATCCTTTTAGATTTTATGAAGGATCAAACATTATAGAACTTCCTTTAAACATTCCTGATCCAGACTGCCCTTACAAGGCTTTATATGATACAAACCTATGTGATGAGCAGAAGATAAGTTTAAAAACATTATCAAAATTTTTAGAACTAGCTTACGGATTATCAGCCTGGAAGTCTATTCCAGGTTCTCAATGGGCTTTAAGAATGAACCCTTCCAGTGGAAATTTACATCCAACAGAAGTTTATGTTATAGTTCCTCATATCAGCAATATTGAAGGAATATTTCATTACAGTCCATATCTCCATGCCTTAGAAAAAAGAGCTTCCTTAACAGAGGAGATTTCAAAAAAGATAAAAGATTACTATCAAACTGAGTGTTTTCTTGTTGCTTTAACAAGTATTCCTTGGAGAGAAGCTTGGAAGTATGGTGAAAGAGCATTAAGATACTGTCTTTTAGATACAGGGCATGCTGTTGGAAGTATGGTGTTTTCTGCCTCCTTACAAGGATGGAAAGTAAAATATATAAACGCTATATCAGATGAAGAGATTAAAAAAATTTTAGGTTTTCATAAAACAAGATGGGTAGAGGGTGAAGAGGAGTTTCCCGAAGGTCTCTTCTGTATTTTTCCAAAGGAAATAAAAGATATTCCTAGAGACTTCCCTCAAGAAATTGTTAACTTAATTGAAAAGTTAGACTTCAAAGGAAAACCCAACAGACTAAGCAAGGAACATGTTAAATGGGAAATTATATATGAAACATTGAAAGAGATAGAAAAACCTAGAACAAAACCTGAAAAAATACTCTTTAAAGAAAAACCTTTGATATGGTTGAAAGACTCTTCTTTCAAAGCCCCACAGATAATAAGAAAAAGAAGAAGTGCTCAAGCTTATGATAGGAAAACAGCGATATCTTTAGATACATTTGTTCATATTCTTGATAAAACAGTTCCAAGGAATACTTTTTCTCCATTTAATGTTGAGATATCATATCCTTATATTAACCTATTGCTGTTTGTGCATAGAGTAGAAGGTTTAAAACCAGGTTTATACTTTTTCTTTAGAGATGATAACTTCAAGGAGAAGATAACAAGAAAGAGTAGAAAAGAGTTTTTATGGGAGAGGATAACAGAAGATGCGGAGCTTTACCTTCTGTATCCTTCAGACGTTCAACAGACAGCAAGAATTGTATCCTGTCAGCAGGATATAGCATCTGATAGTAGTTTTTCTCTTGGAATGATCTCTTTATTCGAGCCTGTTGTAAAAGAAAAACCTTGGCTTTATAAAAATATTCACTGGGAAGCAGGTCTTATTGGACAGGTTCTGTACTTAGAAGCAGAAGCCCACGGAATAAGAGGAACCGGAATAGGATGCTTTTTTGATGATGCTGTTCATGAAATATTAGGATTTTCTGATTTAGAGTTTCAAACTATTTATCACTTTACAGTAGGTGGCTACCTAGAAGATATAAGACTAACAACATATCCTCCTTACTATCATTTGGAAAAATAAATTCATTACTTGTTTAGTTATCTTTATTGATTTATGATTAGAAATCAAATAATAAACAAGGAGGTTCTAAATGGATCCTAAAGATTATGCCCTTCTTTTAGCGAAAGAAGCTAAAAAGGCAGAGAAAAAAATTATAAAGGTAAAAACAGATATTAAAAATAAAACCCTTTTAAGAGCTGCAGAATTATTATTAGAAAAAAAAGAGGAAATTCAAAAAGCAAATAAAAAAGATTTGGATCTTGCAAAAAGAAAAGGATATTCACAAGCATTTATTGATAGGCTTGCTTTAAATGAAAAGAGAATAAATGGAATAGTTCAGGTTTTAAAAGATGTAGCAAATCTTCCTGATCCTGTTGGAGAAGTAATATCTATGTGGACAAGGCCAAACGGTTTAAGAATTGGTCGTATGAGAGTTCCTCTTGGAACAATCCTTATTATATATGAAGCTAGACCAAACGTTACTGTGGAAGCAGCAGCTTTATGCATGAAATCTTCCAATTCTGTTATTTTAAAAGGTGGAAGTGAGACTATAAACTCAAATAAAGTTTTAGTTGATATTTTAAAACAGGCTGCAAGGGAAACAGGTTTTCCTGAAAAAGCTATACAGTTTGTATATTCAACAGATAGAGAGGTTGTAAATCATTTACTTGAACTTGACGAATACATAAATGTAGTTATTCCAAGAGGTGGAGAAAGCTTAATAAGAGCTGTTGCTGAAAAGGCAAAAATGCCTGTTATAAAACATTACAAAGGTGTGTGCAATCTATACGTAGATAGCGAAGCTGATATGGAAAAGGCTTTAAATATAGCTTACAACGCTAAAGTTGAAAGACCGTCTGTATGCAATGCAATAGAAAATCTTGTTGTTCATAAAGAGATTGCAGAGGAATTTTTACCTGAGATAGCATATTACTATGGAAAAGCTGGCGTTGAAATGAGATGTGATGAGATATCTTACGAAATATTAAAGGATCACCCAAAGGCTCAGAATACAGAGATAGTTCCTGCTACAGAAGAAGATTTTTATGAAGAGTTTTTAGATTTAATTATTGCTGTAAAAGTTGTTGATAATTTAGATGAGGCCATTGATTTTATCCATAAGTATGGTTCTTCCCACTCAGAAAGTATTGTTACAGAAAACTATACTAAAGGAATGAGATTTATTAACGAAGTTGACAGTGCTGCTGTTTATATTAACGCATCAACAAGATTTACTGATGGAAATGAGTTTGGATTAGGTGCAGAGATGGGAATTTCCACAGACAAAATTCATGCTAGAGGCCCAATGGGACTTAAAGAACTTACTATTCCTAAATTTATAATATTTGGAAACGGCCAGATAAGAAATGGAGTTGGTATTCCAAAAGAAGAAGAAAATATAGAAGTAGATACGTCTCCCTGTGAATTAAAATAAGAGGGAGCTTTTGCTCCCCTTTAGTAATCTATAACCAAAGATGTTAAAAAGTTTGTATCTATCTTTTTATAACTAGAAGAAGGTGGTTTGTGTTGGTAGGAAATGTTGTATCCTACACCTAAAGATAAATGCTGGTTTATCTTTACTTCTAATGAATTATTAATATTTACATAGTACACAGAATATTCTTTAAAAGATTGTAAATAATCTATTTCATTTTTAAAAACTAGATTTTTCCTAATATTCCAGTTTAAAGATAGATTTATATCTCCTGAAGTATAATCATTTGAACCTTCTTTTTTTAAATCCTCAAAAGTGTAACCAAGGGATGTTAAAAGTTTTAAATAAAATTTTTTGCTTTTTATAACATCATAACCAAATCCTAGAGACCAGTTTGTTCTATAATCAAATCCTGAGAATCTGTCTCTAAGATAATCACCCTGTAAGAACCAGAACAGCTTTTCAGTAATCAATCTTTCCCATCTTCCAAGTCCGTAAAACTTGTTAGAGTTTTCTTTACCATCTGATTTCCCGTAAAGGAACTCACTTTTTATGTTAAATCTGTTTGGAAGTACTTCTTTTTTAGCTTCTATTTTTACCTGTGCTGTTTCAATATCTGAATTTCCAGAAGTTTTTACATAAGATAACTCAGAATGTAAATTCCACTTATTATCTGTGTCTGCATAAACTACATAAAAAAACCCTGAACATAAAATAAGTAGAAGTTTTTTCAAAATTTCCCCCTTAAAAAGTTATGTGATTGATTTTATTTTACTGGAATAGGTTGTCTTTAGAGGATTCAAATATTAAAAAACTGAAAATAAATAGGGAGCGAAAGCTCCCTTAAAAAATTACTTTATAATCTTAGCAATAACTCTTCTATTTTTAGCTCTTCCTTCTTCAGTATCATTTGGAGCTATTGGCATGCTTTCTCCATAACCTTTTGCTATTACTCTATCTGGAGATATACCGTATTTCTCTATAAGAACTTTTCTTACAGCCTCAGCTCTTCTTTGAGATAGTTTAAGGTTATACTCTTCTGAACCTGTGCTGTCAGTGTGTCCTTGTATTTCAACTTTTATATTTGGATTTTCTTTAAGGAATTTTGCAAATTTTTCTATTTCAGGCATGTATTCAGGTTTTATTTTTGCACTGTTGACATCAAAATGAATTTCAAGTCTTGCTTCTACAAAACATCCTTTTTCATCAACCTTATAACCTTTAGGAGTATTAGGACATCTATCAAGATAGTCAGGGACACCATCTTTGTCAGAATCTA
>JALVKE010000122.1 GCA_027028005.1 Persephonella sp.
TAACTGTTTCTGTTACTGTGTGTTCTACCTGAAGTCTTGTGTTCATCTCTATAAAATAGAAATTATCATCTTCATCTACTAAAAACTCTAATGTTCCAACACTTTCATAACCTAGTTTAAACATTGCTTTAACAGCTACTCTGTAAAGCTCTCTTCTGACTTCTTCATTTAGGCGAGGGGATGGAGCTATTTCAACAACCTTCTGGTGTCTTCTTTGAATAGAACAGTCCCTTTCTCCAAGATGAATAACATTTCCATATTTATCAGCCATTACCTGAATTTCAATATGTCTAGGATTTTTAACGTATTTTTCAATAAATACATCTCCTTTTCCAAAAAACTTCTTAGCTTCTGATGTTGCTGATTCAAACAGTTTTTCAAAATCTTCTTCCTTTTCAACAATTCTCATACCACGACCGCCACCACCGTAAGCAGCTTTTATAATCACAGGAAATCCTATTTCTTTTGCTACTTTCTTTGCTTCTTCTACATTGGAAACTGGTTCATCTGTCCCTGGTAAAACAGGAACCCCAACTTCCCTCATTGCTCTTTTAGATGCTACCTTATCCCCAAATAAAGCGATATGTTCAGGTTTTGGTCCAATAAAAATAATTCCTTTTTTTATACAGTATTCAGCAAATTCAGCATTTTCAGATAAAAAACCGTATCCTGGATGTATAGCATCACATTTTGTCTGCTTTGCAAGGTCTACAATTTTATAAAAATTCAGATAAGCCTGAATAGGATCTCCTGAAATCATATAAGCTTCATCAGCTTTTTTAACCCATATACCTTTTGCATCTGCTTCTGAGTAAATGGCAACAGTTTTTATTCCAAGCTCTTTACATGCTCTTATTATCCTTGTAGCAACTTCGCCTCTATTGGCAACAAGAACCTTTTTTATTTTCTTTACTCCAGCCATTGTATTCTCCTGAATTTAAGGATTTAAAACGCAAATTTATTATAACACTTTGAAATAAACTGATTTTATTGAAAGACCAGTAATTGAATATTGAGTAATGAGAATGTGAAAAGCTGTAATTAAAATAAGAAAAGGAAGCTAAAGCTCCCTTTTAACAATTATCTACTCAGTTTTACAGTAGTTTATTTTCTTTGAAAAAACTAGTTCATCAGCAAACTCTATAAGCCACGTTTCAAAATTATTCATATCAGGTTCAAACTTTTTTATCCACTCTTCATCATACTCTATTACTGTTTCTTTATGTTTTTGAATTTCTTCATCTCCAAAGTTTATAGATATAGTTTCATCAATAATTACAAACTTTAAGTTATCTCCGTCTAACTCTTCAACTAATTTTGAGATAGGTGTATCAAATTCTTCATATGAAAGTATGAAATACTTATGCTTTAAAATATCTTTCCCATCTTCTTCTAAAACATAATGGACATCAACTACCTTTTCTACTATAGGTTTTAAAAACTTTATATTACCTACAATAAATTTCTTAAGATTTTTTTTCATAAGAGTGACCCTCCCTTTTTTAATTTAACTAAAAGATAAGTTTCTCATGAAAAATTTTCAATAATAGAATATATTATTTTTTTATGGATAAAAAAATAATCACTGCAGATGGA
>JALVKE010000123.1 GCA_027028005.1 Persephonella sp.
TGTGAAGCAATACACTTATATAAAACCCTTTTACCGGTGGATTTTTGACATTGTTTTGTCTAAAGTTTTCTGCCATTAAGGCAAGTTTTAAAAATCTCTGGACAATTACTATCAACTTCTGATTATTAACAATAGCGTGTAAAAGCTCCTTTGATAAGTTTATTGTCTGGTAGCCCTGTTTATCTTTTACCTGTCCCCAAAGGTTGTCTTTATAGTCTGTATAAAGTTTATTCAGTTCATTTTCTATTTTTATTAAGTTTCGAATTGTTTCCTCTGTAAGAAGGTAAAAATCTAAAATTGGATTTTGTGGGTCAAGGTAAAATTCTAATATTTGTAGGTCTCTAATGTATCCTTCTTTCTTTAACTGTAGCTTTTCATAACCAATAATTCTTTTTGTTAACTCTCCTATATCTGATATTTTCAATCCTTCGTTTAAATCTTCTAAATCCTGTAAGTTTGGTCTATAAACAACAATAGCATTTAGTTCGTTTCCTAAAAAGGTGAAAGATTGAGTAATTGCGAGGTTAGAAGCAAGACAATAAGGGCATATAAAAATGGAAGGTTCTCCAAACCAGAATGCGTTAAATTGGGCTGGTGCAAAGAAAAAAGTATCTCTTGTTATTCTTTTTCCTTTGTTTCTATGGCAAAAAGAACAAGTCCCCTCTCTTACATCTTTGTAGAGTTTTTCTACTGCTTTTTGGAAAACTTCCTTTCCTCTAACTTTCATATCAGCCTGGAAATTCAAAAGAATGTTGTTGAGTAGATTAACTGTTTTGCTCCAGAGAACATCCTCTATTTCTTGTATAGAAAAAGATTTTTCTGGAAAGCCTTTATAAAGGAATTCGTAAATTTCTTTAGATAAATTCTTTATAACTTTTTCTAAGTCCTTTTCTTTTTTAACTAAACTTTCAAGATTTATTTTTACAAAAGGTTCTGTTTTCTCTTTAACAAATTTTTCAACCTTTTTCTTAGCTTCTTTATCATTTTTGAAGAGACTATCTGCTACTTTTTCTAAAAAATAATCTCCAGATTTTTGAGAAGTTAACTTTAATATTATTAACTCTAAAATCTCTTCAGGCTTTTTATCTATTTCTATATAAAAACTTCTATCGGTTTTATAATCTTCTTTAAAAAAGTCTAAAATTTTCTTTAATCCGTAAATTCCTAAGTCATATTGGAAGTTTCCTGTTAATAAATATTGCATGTTAACCTCTTAAATATTTAGATTTTATGTAAAGGTCAGGAGGATATGAAAATGACAAATGATTTTTTATTATTAGCTTTATTTTTTGTAATAGCTTCTGGAATAATAACGATTTTTCTCTCAAAACTTGCTGATAAGCATTATAAAAAACATTCATCCTAAAACCTCCACCATGCCAAAGCCTTGGCCTGTTCGATTGCCAATACCGATTTTGTAGAGGATTTCTAAATCTTTTGGGTGTCCTGAGAGTTTGAATATTCCTGAGTTTCCAGTTAGATACATAACGGGCTTTCCTGTTTTTTCTCTAAATGCTTTTAAGGTATGTTTTACAACCTGTTTGTTCATTTTTATTGGCTCAAATTTAAGAGGCTGTTCTAATACTTTG
>JALVKE010000124.1 GCA_027028005.1 Persephonella sp.
CCACTAACTACAAGTTAGCGGGAGCGGGGAAGTCAGGGGACTTCGCACAGCTGGGACTTCGCACAGCTGGGACTTCGCAGGGCTGGAATCTATACAATTTATTTAATGAAGCCCAACAGCGTGGGGTGGCGGGTTAAACCTCATTTAAATATATACTTATCAAACTTTCTGTTTATTGTTACTTTCACGGTTTCATTTATTATAACTATTTGAGGAAACTCTACTAAAATAACATTGCATTCTTCTAATTCACAATTATTTATTATTAAAATAACATCACCTCTTTTAATTTTAGTAACACTTTGATTTTCTTCACCATTAGTTGGCATAAATATTTTAATATTGAAAAATTTATTTTTTCTATACTTTCTTAAATTCAATTTAATTATTTGACTATCAACTGATATTTTCAAGTTCTTAAGTTTACAGGATTTATCTATTTTAAACATTCCAGGCTCAACTTCTTCAAACACACTATTGTTTTTTGAATTAAGTAACACCAAATTGTGATTAATAGTATCCTGTATTTTAAATTGATTATCAGAGTACATTTGAATATATAGATACTTACTCCCTGTATTAGGTTGAGAATAAATATAGAGTGAAGTGAATAAGAAAAAAACTGATATTAGTACTCTCATAATTAACTATTTAGTATTAGAGTTGTGCTCTGGGTCTGATGATGATCTTTGGTCTATACCTAAAATATTTCTAATTAGGTTTTCAAATTTCAAAACATTTTCTTGATTCTTGCCTTCATATAAAATATGTGCAATTTCGTGCATCACAGTAGCCAAAGCACTTTTTTGTGCCGTAGAAGCTTTTCCATTGTTTAATACAGCTTTGTGTGAAACCCAACATTTTTTTCCAGACGGACAGCTTGAAGCACCTATCACAGGTTGGTTATTGTCATCTAAATACGCGTAACCTTTTTCATACAAAGGAATATCCGTTACCTTTGATGGATCCACCAAAACATTCGCACCTAAAACATTACCTTCTTTATCTAAGGATATAAGAGTTAATCCACCACCTTCTAAAGCTAAAATATTTTCTTTAGGAGAAAGCATTTCTGCTTCTTCCGCTGAAAAATTACTTAGTTTTATATTTATATCATAATCTGCAATAACAGCCTTTCTAAAAGCTTTTAATGCTTTCTTTTGTTTTCTTGATAGACCTTTGGTACTTCCAATAAATTCTAAAATATTGTCTGAATTAAAGCTAAAGTTTCCTTCTCCCCAAATTTGATTTAAATAGGACATAAATAATTCTCTATCTGCTTCTTGTGCTACGACAATTCTCCTCCCAACCGGGTCTATTAAATTAATAGGGTTTAGCAGGGTATAATTATACGGCGAGAAGCCCATATATTTCTCCGCCAGCGGGTCCACACTAATCCAGGTACTGACCTGCGGGTCGTAGTAACGGGCACCGTAGTAATAGTAGCCGGTTTCTTTATCGAGTTCCTTACCATTGAATTTATACCTGCTTCTAAATTCCGATATGTTACTGTGCTGTGCTGCCATCTCTTCTCCGAAGGGTAAATTTAGGAAAAAATTTTTATTGGAATGGAAAGACGAAAGCG
>JALVKE010000125.1 GCA_027028005.1 Persephonella sp.
TAACATACCCTTTAAGCAAATCCCCTAAATATGTTAAAACCAGTATAAATAAAACTCCAAAGCCTCTTCTTATTTCTCTAAGTTCTTCATATTTAATCTCTTTCATAGAGAATATACTAACATAACGGAGGATAGTAATGGTATCAAAGATACTTCAATATAGATTATTGGTCATTTTTGCCCTTATAGGGCTGATAGGCTATGGATATTACTCTTTTAAAACAATTCCTGTAGATACCTTTCCAGACCCAACACCACTGCAGGTGAATATATTCACAGAAGCTCCAGGATACTCTGCTGAAGAAGTAGAAGCCCTTATTACAAAAAAGATAGAGACTGTTATGTCAGGAATAAAAGACGTAGAAAAAGTAAGAAGTGAAAGTATTCCAGGACTTTCATATGTTTCTATTTTCTTCAAAGATGGTACAGACATATACTTTGACAGAAGACTTGTTATGGAAAAACTTCCTGAAGCTCAAAGCCAGCTTCCTGAAGGAATAGTTCCAATAATGGGACCAAACTCTTCAGGTCTAGGAAATGTTCTTTTATATGCCATTGTCGATGAAACAGGAAAGTATTCATTAACAGACCTTAAAGCTATCCAGGAATGGACAGTAAGACCTCTTATAAAGTCTATTCAGGGAGTTGAAGATATTGTCCAGTGGGGACCGGAAAAGGCCTTTCTTGTAAAGCCTAATGTGGAAAAGCTTTTAAAATACGAACTTACCCTTGACGATGTGTTTGAAGCTGTTGAAAGAAATGGAGGTCTTGCAGGGGGAGGATACACAAAAACCCCTGAGGGAGACCTTGTTATAAGAACAGTGTCCAGTATAACTTCCACAGCTCAGATAAAGAATATTCCAGTTAAGGTGGTAGATGGACAGACTATAAAGTTAAAAGATGTTGCCTATGTAGAAGAAGGAGAGATTCCCCAGAGAAGAGGAGCATTTACTTTAAATAGTAGGGAGATACAGGGAAATATTGTTCTAAAAAGAGTTGGAACAAATACACAGGAGCTTGTTGAAAAGATAAAAAAAGAGATAAACAGAATTAATAAAGAGGTTCTCCCTGAAGGGGTTAGAATAAAGATTCTTTATGACCAGTCTTATCTTACAAAAAAAGCTTTATCAACAATAGAAAAAGCCCTTTTAGAAGGTATTATTCTTGTTTCTGTTGCTATGATTTTGTTTTTAGGAAATATAAGGGCTGCTGTCCTTGTTATTCTCTCAATTCCTTTTACCCTTTTAATCTCATTTATTCTTATGAAGCATTTTGGACTGACTGCTAATCTTATGTCTCTCGGCGGTCTTGCAATTGGTTTAGGACTGTTTGCAGATGCTACAGTTGTTGTTATTGAGAATATATTCAGGCATCTTAGCCACAGCTCAGATACAGAAAAGCTCTCAAAACTTGAAATAATAAAACTTTCTGTTGAGGAAATAGTAAGACCTGTCACTTTTGCTATCTTAATCATAATGGTTGTTTTTCTTCCAATATTTAGCTTTGAGTCTGTGGAAGGAAAGTATTTTAAGCCTCTTGCGATTACTATAATATTTGCCCTTGCATCATCTTTATTTGTTGCTCTTATTGCTATGCCAGTCCTTGCTTACTTTGGATTAAAGGCAGGAAAAGAAACAACCATTGTTATGGAACTGATACAAAAGGCTTACAGCAAACTCCTTAAAGGAGCGATGAAAATTGGTTGGGCATTGCTGATAGCTACAGTTATTTTATTTGCAGGAAGTTTATACCTTTTAACAAAGATAGGAACAGAATTTACCCCTGAACTTGATGAAGGAGCAGTCCTTATAGAAACATACCTTGATCCTAATATCTCTTTAGATGAAACAAAAAAAGTAGCTCAATTTATTGAGAAGAAAGCAAAACAGTTTTCTGTTGTAACAAATGCTTTTTCAACAATAGGAAGAGCAGAAAAAGGGGAAGTTCAGGATGTTAACTACATGGAAACATGGATACTTTTAAAACCTTATGATCAGTGGAAACAGTTTAAAGATAGAAAAGAGTTTGAAGATGCTTTAAGAGAAGAGCTAAAAGACCTTCCTGTTGCAGGGCTTATATTTACACAGCCAATAGCGATGAGGATAGAAGAGCTTCTTTCTGGGGTTAAAGCAACTGTTGCTGTGAAGGTTTTTGGAGATGATTTAAACAAGATAAACGAACTGGCATATAAGATTGAGGAGATAGCCAAAAATACAGAAGGTTCAGAAGATGTTGAAACAGAAGCTCAAACAGGAAAACTTCAGCTTCAAATAATACCTAAATATAACGTCCTTTATAAATACGGCTTTCGTGTAGAGGATATTCTCTCCCTTGTTGAAAAATATATGGCAGGAGTAGAGGTAAATGAGCTAAGGAAAGGTTTGATAAGCTTTCCAATATTTGTAAAACTTCCAGACAGTACCCTCAACGATATAGAGAAGATAAAAGATATACCCTTCTATAGAAAAGATGATGGAACACTTTTTAGACTTAAAGATGTAGCAGAGGTAAAGATCGTCCCTGGATTTTTCAAAATAAGACATGAAAACGGACTTAGATATGCTCTTGTCCAGCTTAATATAGAAGGTAGAGACCTTGGTGGCTTCATAAAAGAGCTTAGAGAAAAAATTCACAAAAATATAAAGTTTCCAGAAGGCTATTTTGTAAGATTTGCAGGTCAGTTTGAAAATCAGGAAAGGGCTATGAAAAAATTGTCTATAGTTGTACCTTTAGCTGTTTTGCTTATATTCCTCCTTCTTTACATAAACTACAATTCAGTAAAGGACTCTCTCCTTATAATGCTAAATGTTCCATTTGCAACAATTGGCGGTATTATAGCCCTTTACATTTCAGGCTTTAACCTCTCTGTCCCTGCTGCAATAGGATTTATAGCTGTTTTTGGTATAGCTACCCTTAACGGAGTTGTTCTCGTCTCTTATATAAGACAGATGATTGATGAAGGGTTTGATATAGATAAAGCCATAGAAAAGGCCACCCGTTTAAGACTTAGACCTATACTGATAACTGCAACAGCAGCCTCATTAGGACTTGTTCCAATACTGTTTACCAACGATATAGGCTCGGAGATACAAAAACCAATAGCAGTGGTTGTTATAGGAGGAATATTTACTTCTACATTTTTAACCCTTGTTTTACTGCCAGTTGTTTACAGATTCGTTTACAACCTAGAAAAACGATGATTTAGATTATTTTATTAAAAAAATGAATATATTATAATCTTTGAAACTTTTTTAAGGAGGCAGGTTGTATGTTTAATGAGGAACAATTTTTTAAAGATGACAAGCTTGTAATAGGAGATAGAGAGTTTACATCAAGATTAATTGTTGGTTCAGGAAAATATAAAGATTTTGAAGAAACTGCTAAGGCAACTGAAGCATCTGGTGCTGAAATGATAACAGTTGCTGTAAGAAGAGTAAATATAACTGACCCTAGTAAACCAAATCTCCTTGATTATATAGACACTTCAAAGGTAATGATACTTCCAAACACTGCAGGATGCTATACAGCAGAGGAGGCTGTTTTAACAGCTAAACTTGCAAGAGAAGCTCTTGGACATGGATTTGTAAAACTTGAAGTTATTGGAGACCAGAAAACCCTATATCCTGATATGATTGAGACATTAAAGGCTGCTGAAATCCTCGTTAAAGAAGGGTTTACTGTTCTTCCTTACATAACAGATGATCCTGTGATGGCTAAAAGGTTTGAAGAGATAGGCTGTGCTGCTGTTATGCCTCTGGCAGCTCCAATAGGCTCAGGTCTCGGTCTTCAAAATCCATATAACATCATTTTCATAAAAGAGGCTGTTAACGTTCCTGTTATTGTTGATGCAGGAATAGGAACAGCTTCAGATGCAGCTATTGTTATGGAACTTGGAGTTGATGGTGTTCTTATGAATACGGCTATTGCTGAAGCAAAAGACCCTATAAAGATGGCTATTGCTATGAAGTATGCAGTTAGAGCAGGAAGACTTGCTTACCTTGCAGGAAGAATTCCAAAGAAAATGTACGCTTCAGCATCTTCTCCAATGGAAGGAATAATAGGAAGATAATGGCTGTTATTATAATTCCAGCAAGAAAAGGCTCCACAAGACTAAAAAACAAGCTTCTCCTTCAGGTGAAGGGGAAGCCTGTTATCTACTGGACTGCTGAAAACGCATCTAAGGTAAAAAATGTAGATAAGGTTATTGTTGCAACAGACAGCAGAGAGATAGCAGATATATTTAAAAATGAAAAAAAGATAGAAGCTGTTTTAACCCCTTCAGATTTAAAAAGCGGAAGTGATAGAGTTGCATATGTAGCAAAAGAACTGAATGAAGAAAAAGTTATCAATGTCCAGGGAGATGAGCCTCTTTTAGATCCAGAGGATATTGAAAAGGTTGTTGATGGTCTTGATGAATCTCCTGTTACAACTCTCTCTTTTCCTATCAAAAACGAAGAAGATTATCTTAATCCAAATGTTGTGAAAGTTGTTTTAGACAAAAACAGATATGCTCTTTACTTTTCAAGAAGTCCTATTCCTTTCTACAGGGATATAGATTTTTCCCAGATGATTTCTTCTTTTGAAAATCCTGTTCAAAAGCATATAGGGGTTTACGGATACAGAAAAGAGGTTCTTATGGACTTTGCGTATAGATTAAAGCCTTCTTATCTAGAGGAAATAGAAAAGCTAGAGCAGCTTAGACTTTTATACAACGGTTACAAAATCAAAGTTTTTCAAGCTAAAAAGGATACTCTAGGTATAGACACAAAAGAAGATTTTGAAAAATTCTGCCAGCTTGTTAGGTAGCAAGTGCTATTCTTTTTGTGTTTTTAATATTGCTCACTTTAAAGATCGGTGTAATAGTTTCCTTTTTAAAAGGCTTAACTGCTCTATTGCTTACTGTATCTTTTTGAGAAGCTTTAGATCTATTCAGACTTATAGTTTTTATTATAAAAATTAAAGCTTTGAATGTGTTCCTAACTAAAACCCTTGCCATTTATGGCAAAAATCAAAATATGTATGAGCTATTTTGTAGATATCAAAAAAGTTTCAGCTATACTTAAAACATCCTATACCTAAAAAGGTGAAACAAGATGAGAATAGCTTTTTTAATAATTTTTCTATTTTTTTCATTCTCTTTTTCTTCAGAAATAAAGTGGTATTCCTTTGAAGAAGGGCTAAAAAAAGCCCAAAAAGAAAAAAAACTTATACTAATGGACATTTATGCTCAGTGGTGCCACTGGTGTAATGTTATAGAGAACACAACATACAGAGATAATTCAGTTATTTCTATTATAGAAAAAAACTACATTCCTGTTAGAGTTGATGCAGAGAAGTATCCAGACATTAACAAAAAATACAATCAAGGAGGTCTACCTACAACAGTTATTTTAACTTCAAAAGGAGAAATCCTGTGGGGCTCAGGAAGATATATATCCCCTGAAGATATGGTTAAACTGCTTAAATACTTCTCCTCTTTAGATAAAAAGGAGATAAAACAGATAACCGAAAGAAATAAACTTAGAAAAGAAGCTTTTTTAAGAAGGTTTTCAAAAAAGATAAGAGAAAAAGAGATAGATCACAAAGTTATTAAAAAAACTTTTAGATATATAGATTTAAAGTTTGATGAAGAGTATGGAGGATTTTTAGGAGCTCCAAAGTTTCCAATAGATGAACTTCCTTACTTTTTAATGCTTTATACTCTTTTTGATAATGATATAGCTTATAAAATGGTTAAAAAAACGTTAGATGGGTACAGTAGGATCATAGATCCTGTAGAAGGAGGGATTTATAGATATTCAACCACAGAATACTGGACACACCCTCATTATGAAAAACTTTTAAAAGATCAGGGAGAGATAGCTATACTGTTTTTCAACGGATACTCTTTTACACAGGATAAAAAATATAAAGAATATGCATTGTCTTTAGTAGATTTTGCGTTAAACAAACTTTATGATCCTGAGAAAAACCTTTTTTATAACTCCCAAGGTGCTGATATTGTTGATGAGCATGGAACAATGTTAATGTCAGGAGAAGAGTTTTTCCCAAAGGGAAAAGAAGAGAGAGAAACAATCATATCTGTTTTAGGATATGGTCCGAACATTGAAAAATCCATATACTTCTCAACAAACGCTCTTATGTCAAATGCCCTTTTTTACGCTTACGCCTACACAAAAGAAGAAAAGTATAAAGATGTAGCTTTAGAAACTTTAGAAAGTATTCTAAAGAAAGGTTTAACAGAAGAAGGGGTCAAATATGCTCCAGATATAGAGAAATATTACCTTCATACACAGGTATATACCTTAGAAGCTGTTTTGACTGTATACCAGATAACAGGAAATATCTTTTATCTAGAAACTGCTAAAAAGCTTGTAGACATTCTTTTAAAAAAATACTATTCCCATAAAACAAAAATATTTACAGACAAAGATGACGTAGGATTAAGTTTTGATCATATATCTTTCGTAGATGATCTTATAAATCTAAACTACAGAGTTTCTAAACAGCTTTATAAACTTTCTCTTTTTACAGGGGAAAATCGTTTTAAAAAAGTTGCAAATGAAACAATAAAAAGACTTCCAGCTAAAGCAAACTTAAGTGTAGCCTTAGCTTATTACCTTTATCTTAATCCTCCTTTAGCTCTTCATGTAATAGGAAATAGCGTTAATACAAACATAAGAGCTTTTAAAGTTTTTCCTTTTTGGGCTTTTTCCCATTTTATTCCTTTAAAAGATAAAGAAAGAATTAAAAATCTTGGATACAAAGCTGAAAAAGGAATTTTTATATGTAACCCAAATGTTTGTTTTAAAAAGATAGATGAGAAAAGAGATTTAAGAAAAGAAATATTTGATATTCTACAAAGCTATAGAGAAATGAAAGAGGGGATTTAACCCCTCTTTTTATTATTCAATGTTTTCAGGAACAATATGAACTTTAATAGTTTCACTAACTTCAGGGTGTAGTCTTATAACAATGTTGTAAGCTCCTATATTTCTAATAGGACTTCTAAGCATTATTTTCTTTTTATCTACTTCAATTCCTTTTTCTTTTAAAGCTTCAGCAATGTCAGCAGTAGTTACTGAGCCATAAAGCTTTCCTGTTGTTCCAACAGGCTTTTTAATCTCTATCTCAAGACCTTTGAGTTTTTCAGCTATTTCAAGAGCCTTCTGCTTTTCTCTTTCAAGTTTTCTTGATTTTTGTCTTAAAACTTCCTGTACCATTTTTATGTTGCTGTCAGTAGCTTCATAAGCTAAACCTTTAGGAATTAGATAATTTCTAGCAAAACCTCTTTTAACTTCTATAATATCCCCAATTGTTCCCCAACCTTCTACATCTTTAGCAAGTATAACCTTCATTTACTTCTAACCTCCTACATTATTACATAAGGTAAAAGTGCAAGTTGTCTAGCTCTTTTAATTGCTACAGTAAGTTTTCTTTGGTGTTTTCCACAAGTACCAGAAATTCTTCTTGGAATGATTTTCCCTCTTTCAGATATGAACTGTCTTAACATCTCCACATCTTTATAATCAGGTTCTTTTCCTTCAGCACAGAATTTACAGTATTTTTTTCTCTTTTGGAAAAATGGTCTATTTTGAGCAGTTGGTGACTTAGCCACGTTTATATACCTCCTTTAATTTCTAAAATTTTAAAATGGAACATCATCATCAGAGGCAAAATCCTCTGTTTCTGTGATATCAATAGCTGGCTCTTCAACAGTAGGTGCTGCTTTTTCAGCTTTTGCAGCAGACAACATGTTTACTTTATCAGCAACAATTTTTATTTTACTTCTCTTTTCTCCAGAAGAGGTTTCCCACTTATCCTGTCTTAACTGTCCCTCTACTAAAACCTGTGTTCCTTTGTTTAACTGCTTTCCTAATCTTTCAGCAAGATAACCAAATGCTTCCACATCAAAAAAGTATGTCTCCTCTTTCCATTCAGAACTATCTTTTGTTTTGTAAGCCCTATTTACAGCAATAGTAAAAGTAGTTATTTGAGTTCCACTAGGTAAAAACCTAATCTCAGGATCCCTTGTAAGTCTTCCAATTAAAAAAACTTTGTTTAACATATTAAACTCCTCATTTATGCAGATTCTGCTGAACCTGCAGTTTCAGCTGGAGCCTCCTGTTTTTCCTCTTTCTTTGGAGGTTTTATTTTAAAGTTTAAAAATCTAATAACATCTTCATCTAATCTTAAGTTATATTCCAACTTTCCAGGAAGTTCAGCATTTTCTGTTTTGAAATTAATTAAAAAATAGTATCCATTATTAAAATTTTGAATAGGATAAGCTAACGTTCTTCTCCCCCATTTTTCTTCGTGATAAATTTCCCCGCTGTTTGATTTAATTAAATTTCTAACTTGTTCTAGCTTTGAAGCCATTTCTTCTTCAGTCATTGTAGGCTTCAAAACAAAAACTAATTCATAATAGCGCATAAATAATACCTCCTTTTGGATGATTTTATTAAAACCAGCCTTCCCCTAATATATGGAGAAAGCAAGGATTTATACGATTGTTTTATTACAAAAATTCATAGATTTATCAACACCATATTTTAACACATTAAGAACACAATCAGCAGCCTCTGATATAACCTTTTCTGCTAATATCTGTTCTTTTTTTGAAAAAGGAGAAAGAACATAATCAGCTACTTCTTCTTTTCTTTCTGGCCTTCCAATACCTATCTTTAATCTAGGAAAGTTCTCAGTTTTTATATTTTCTATAATAGATTTTATTCCCCTGTGTCCTCCACTTGAACCTTTTTTTCTTAGTCTTATTGTTCCAAGGGGAAGATCTAGATCATCATAAATAACAAGGATTTCCTCAGGTTTTATATTTAAATCTTCCAAAAGATTTTTGACAGCAATACCACTATTATTCATATATGTTTGAGGTTTAACCAAGATAACATCATGATCTGGACATTCTATAATATGTGAGAAGCAACACTCTTTTATTTTTTTGGGACATCTTAACAAAGAAGCCACAACGTCGATTACCATGAAACCGACGTTGTGGCGTGTTTTTTCATATTGCTTACCAGGATTCCCTAAACCTATAACAGCTTTTATCATTCTGTAGTTTCTTCAACAGCCTCTTCAGGAACTATTTCTTCAGTAACAGCTTCTACTTCTGGTTCTAGAACAACAGCAACAACTTCATCAGGATTTTCCATTATTTTTACACCTTCAGGAGGAGTAATATCTCTAACGTGTAAAACATCACCTATATCTAAGTGAGAAACATCCACTTCAATCTTTTCAGGTATTTTCCTAGGTACTGTTCTAATTGTTATGGTGTGAAGATGTTGTTCTAAGACACCTCCATACTCTAAACCTTTTGGAGTTCCTACTAACTCTATAGGAACATCAACATCTAATTCTACTCCAAATGTTACTTCATAAAGATCAACATGTATAGGTTGATCTCCTAGATAGTTATACTGAATCTCTTTTAATATACAAACTCTAGGTTCCTCTTCACCTTCTATATGAAGGTCTATAAGGAACATTCCCTTAGGTCTATCTGCTAAATCTTTCCAATAGATATACCCGTGGGCATTTTCTCTTCCTTTTCCATAAACTTCAAAAGGAATGTATCCTTTTTTCCTAAATTCTTTTACTTCACTTTTCTTTCCTATTGTTCTTGGAATAGCTTTCCATTCTATTCTCTGTATCATTTTTTTCTTTTACCTCCTTTTTACACAAACAGTGAGCTTACTGAACTTTCTATATTTATTCTTTTAATTGCTTCTCCAACAAGTTCTGCTACAGATAAAACTGTAAGTTTATCAAATTCTTTTCCACTTGTAGGTATTGTATCTGTAACAATAACTTCTTCTATTTCTGAATTTTTTAGTCTTTCAACGGCAGGTCCTGAGAAAACTGGATGGGTACATGCTGCAATAACAGATTTGGCACCTTTTTCTTTAAGCATATTTGCTGCTGCAACTATTGTTCCAGCTGTATCTATAATATCATCCACAATAATGGCATTTTTGCCTTCTATATCACCAATTACATCTAATGTCTCAACTACATTTGGAGCTGGTCTCTTTTTGTAAATTATAGCAAGACTAGCTCCTAATCTATTTGCTAGCATCCTTGCTCTTTCAACTCCTCCAGCGTCTGGAGATACTACAACCATATTCGGAATATTCTTCTGTCTTAAATAATCTAAGATTACAGGTAAAGCATATAGATTATCTACAGGACAGTCAAAAAATCCCTGTATCTGAGCTGAGTGAAGATCTACTGTTAAAACTCTCTGTGCGCCTGCTTTTTGTATTATATCTGCTAAAAGCTTTGCAGATATAGGAACTCTTGGCTTATCTTTTCTGTCCTGTCTTGCATACGCATAGTACGGGATTACAGCTGTGATTCTATGAGTTGAAGATCTTTTTAGTGCATCTAAAATAAGAAGAAGTTCCATTATATTATCGTTTGCTGGATAGGATAAAGGCTGGATTACAAATACATCTGCACCTCGAACATTTTCTTTTATCTGAACTCTAATTTCACCATCGGAAAATCTTGTAACTAAAGTGTCTACTAACGGTGTGTGGAGATACTCAGATATCTTCTGTGCGAACTCAGGGTTTGCATTTCCAGTAATAAGCTTTAAATGCTTACTCAAAAATATTCCTCCAGCCTGATTTATTGGGATTTTAAAGATTTAATGGCTGGGGAGGCAGGACTCGAACCTGCGACACCCGGTTCCAAAGACCGGTGTTCTGCCAGCTGAACTACTCCCCAGTGTATGTTTATTTAAGATATGTTTTAATTAATCGCCATCCTTTTGTTTTACAAATAACTTCTACCTTTTGGTCTGGTTCTCCAAAAGCAAAAACGCTACTTCCACTACCACTAATAAAAGGTTTATACCCTAAGTATTCTAACGTATTTACTATCTCTTTTACAACAGGGTATTTCTCTTCAACAATTTTTCCTAACATATTCTCCATGTTGTTAAGAAATTCATCAACATTCCCTAACAGGCTATCTATTATAGGGATTTCCTCTTTTTTTGTCAAGTCTTTTTCTGTTACTCCTTGGTATATTTCTTCTGTTGAAACAGGCATATTAGGATATATAATAAAAACTTCCTTGTTTAATCTTTCTTCAAAAAATGTTAATTTTTCTCCTATACCTTCAGCTTTAGCAAAACCTCCTTTTAAGAAAAAAGGAACATCAGCTCCTACTGTTGATGCAAGTTGAAATAGCTCCTCTTCATTCAGAGGATTCCCTTCCATTTCATTAACTGCCTTTAGAACAGCTGCAGCATTAGAACTTCCTCCTCCTAAACCACCACCTACAGGTATGTTTTTCTCTATATAGACTCTATAATTTGGTTCTATTCCTGTCCACTCTTCAAACTTTTTTAAAGCTTTATACACAATATTTTCCTCTCCTTGAGGTACCATCGGAGAAGTTGTTTCAACTGTTAGCTTTGGAGCTTTGCTAATGGTTATTCTATCTGATAAATCTAATGTATGGAAATATGTAAGAATTTCGTGATATCCATCTAATCTTTTATTAAGAACCCAAAGACCTAAATTTATTTTTGCCGGAGAATAGATAGTTTTCATAGAGCACCTCCTATTAATATAAGAAAACTATAAATAATATAAAACTTTTTCTTAATAAATCATTGGTTTGTTATAATTTTCAGTATCGTTTAATAATGATAAAAGGAGAGGCCATGTTTAACGGATATATGACTCTTGAAGATGTAGATGTTACAGCCAAAAGAGTTTTTGTCAGGACAGACTACAACGTTCCTTTAGATGAACATGGAAATATTGTTGATGATACTAGAATTAGAGAAACAATACCTACTATAAATTATCTTTTAGACAGAAATGCAAAAATAATTTTAGCTTCTCATCTTGGAAGACCTAAAGGAAAGAGAGATCCAAAGTATTCTCTTTTCCCTGTAGCTAAAAGATTAGAAAGACTACTAGGTAGAGAGGTAAAATTTCTCCCTGATTGTATAGGTCCTGCTGTTGAAGAAGCAGTTTTTTCAATGAAAGAAGGAGATATTATTCTTCTTGAAAATCTTAGATTTCATCCTGGTGAGGAAAAAAATGATCCAGAATTTGCTAAAGCTTTAGCTAAATTAGCTGAAATCTATGTGATAGATGCATTTGGAACATGTCATAGAAAGCATGCATCTGTATATGGAATAAAAGATTTTATTCAACCTGTTGTTATGGGATTTTTATTGGAGAGAGAGCTTAAATACTTTGAAAAAGCTCTTGTAAATCCACAGAGACCTGTTGTTGCATTTATAGGAGGAGCAAAAGTTTCATCAAAACTTGGAGTTATAAAACATCTTTTAGATAAAGTTGACAAGATATTTATTGGCGGAGCTATGGCTTTTACATTTATAAAAGCTCAAGGTTATGATGTTGGATCTTCTCTAGTTGAAGAAGATATGTTTGATGAAGCTTTATCTATTATAGATAAAGCTAAGAAGAAAGGTGTTAAGTTTTATCTTCCAGTAGATTTTATTTGTGGTCAAGCTATATCAGAGCAAACGCCTGTAATAGAAGTAGCATGGCAGGAAATACCAAAAGGATGGATGGGGCTAGATATTGGACATGCATCTGTTATTCTTATAAGAGAGATACTAAAAGATGCCCAAACAATAGTTTGGAATGGACCTATGGGTGTTTTTGAAATAGATAAGTTCAAAATGGGAACTTTTGAACTTGCCCATGCAATTGCTGAAAGTCCCGCTCTCTCCATAGCAGGTGGTGGAGATACAGATTATGCTATTCATAAAGCAGGAGTTGTAGATAAGATAAGTTATATCTCAACTGGTGGTGGAGCATTCCTTGAGCTCCTAGAAGGAAAACAACTTCCTTGTCTTGAAGCCATAACAAAAGTTAAATAAGGAGTATTTTATGGATATAGACACACTTGTTCAAACAGCTAAAGAAGCGGCTGTCCTTGGAGGTTCTATCTTAAAAGAGAATTTTAAAAAGATAAAAAAAGAAGATGTTGAGTATAAAGCGAAAAAAGATTTTGTCACATATGTTGATAAGACCTCAGAGGAAAGAATAAGAAATTTTATCCTCTCTGTTTATCCTGATCATGGGTTTTTAGGAGAAGAAGAGGGAGTTATAGGTAATAAAAACAGTGAATATTTATGGATCGTTGATCCTTTAGATGGAACAAAAAATTATATAAATGGATTTGAGATTTTTGCTGTTTCTGTTGCCCTTAAAAAAGGAGAAGAAATTATTGCTGGTTCTATATATATACCTATGCTTGATAAGCTCTATTGGGCAGGTAAAGGAAAAGGTGCCTACTTAAACGGAGAAAATATATCTGTTTCAAACAGACCAAAAGAAATGGCTATTATTGCTACAGGATTTCCTTTTAGATATGTTGAAGATATAGATAGATATTTAAAAGCTTTTAGAGAAGCAATGATTAGATTTTCAGCTGTAAGAAGACCTGGAGCTGCAGCTGTTGACCTTGCTATGACAGCTGAGGGAGTTTTTGATGGATTTTTTGAGATGAAACTTTCTGTATGGGATATAGCAGCAGGTTCTCTTCTTGTTGAAGAGGCAGGGGGCGTATTTACAAACTTCCACGGTGAAAAAAAACTTGATGGAAATGTTATTGCAGGTGGGAAAGATATATATATAGAACTAAAAGATATTGTACAGAAAACCCTTCTTTGAGGTGAAAAATGATTTTAAAGAAAGATAGACCTTTAATAGCTCTTCCTGTTGATGATAAAAATCTTGAAGAAACTTTAAAAACTGTAAAAGAAAAACCTGTTGATATTATAGAGCTAAGAATAGACCAGTTTGAGAGATTTGATATAGATTACATATTAGAAAAAGTAAAACTTGTAAAAGATTACGGATTTACACTGCTCTCAACAGTTAGGTCAAAAGAAGAAGGTGGTGCTGACCTCTCAGATGAAGAGAGATTAAAGATCTTTCAAGAGGTTATTCCTGATTCAGACATTGTTGATATAGAGCTTCTATCAGAAAATATTAACAAAGAAGTTATAGAAATAGCTAAAAAGGAAGGAAAACTTTCTCTTGTTTCTTATCATGATTTTGAAAAAACTCCTTCAGAAGATGAGATACAGTCAATAATAGATAAAGGAGCTTCTCTATCTGCTGATATTATAAAGTATGCCTTTTTTGTAAAGAATACTGAGGATGTAGGAAGAATCTTATCTGTTACCTATAAAAATAGAGACAAAAACCTTGTAGCTATAGGTATGGGAGAGTTAGGAAAATTAACTAGAGTGGCAGGATTTTTCTTTGGTTCTTTAATCTCTTACACATTTATAGGAAAGTCATTTGCACCAGGACAGATAGATGTAGATAAGCTTGTAGAAGAAATGAGATTTTATGGATTAAAAATATAGAAAATTAATAACTCTTAATTAAATTTATATTAATACCCTTGAGGGCAGTTTAAGGAGTTTTAAATGGAACACTTAACAAAAGAACAGATAGAAGAGTTAAAGCAGATGCTTTTAGAATGGAAGAAGCAGCTTTTAAAAGAATCTCAGGATTCAATGGGGGAAGCTTTATCTTACGAAGGAGGAGATGAGATAGATAGGGCTGATACAGAGGCCGGTAGACTTGTTATGCTAAGAAACCTAGACAGAGATAGAAAAGTTTTAAAGAGAATAGAGATAACATTAAGAAAGATAGAGTATGGAACATATGGCATATGTGAGATGTGTGGAGCTGAAATTCCATATGAGAGATTAAAAGCAAGACCAATAGCTAAACTATGTATAAAATGTAAAGAGATTGAAGAGGAAAACGAATAAATACTTTGCAGTAAAAAAAGCTTCCCTTTTTTTACCTGCTTTTTTTATATGGATTGCTGTTTATGCAATAGTTGACTATATGTTTAAAACATTTCATATAGAGGATAAGGTCTTTTTTCCACTGGACTATGGTTATGATTTTTCTTTAAAAACTGTCGTTTCTTTTGTTTTGCAGGTTCCTGTTTTGACTGTTTTTCTTTTTAAGTTTTCTAAAGATACCTTTATATTCTCTTTTTTTAGAGCTTTTTTTGTAAGTGTTTTTTTATATATATTTTTGTATATACTTCTCACAGGTTTATACTTGAGGATATAGGATGAAAATTCTTCTTACAGGAAGACCAGGTATAGGAAAAACAACTGTTGTAAAAAAAGTTGTTGAAAAGTTAGGAGATAAAGCAGTAGGCTTTTGGACTGAGGATATAAGAGATAAACAAAATAAAAGAACAGGTTTTAAAATTGTAACCACTGAAGGAACAGAAGCTATACTGGCAAGTAAATATCTTTTTGAAACACCGTATAAAGTAGGCTCTTACTATGTTGATGTGGAAACCTTTGAAAAGGTTGTTATTCCTATTTTGGAGAAAGCTTTAAAAGAGGATAAAGTTGTTGTGATAGATGAGATTGGGAAGATGGAGCTTTTCTCAAAGAAATTTATATCTCTCGTGGAAGAGATATTTGAAAAAAAGAGTAAAATACTGGCAACAGTTCCTATAAAAGATGTCCATCCATTTGTTAAAAAACTGAAGGAAAGAACAGATGTTCTTTTAATTGAAGTGACATTGAGTAACAGAAACTTTCTACCTGAAAAAATCATAAAACTATTGGAAGATCAGGTTTAAAATTTTCTAACAACAATATTTTAGAGGGAAAGAATGGAAAAAAAAGTTTTTATTTATGATACAACACTAAGAGACGGAACACAGGCAGAGGGAGTAAGTGTATCTGTTGAAGATAAGTTAAGAATAACTGAAAAACTTGATGATTTTGGTGTTCATTATATAGAGGGTGGGTGGCCAGGTTCTAATCCAAAAGATGATGAGTATTTTAAAGAAGTAAAAAAACTTCCTCTAAAAAATGCAAAAATTGCAGCATTTGGTTCCACAAGAAGAGCATATCTTGCTGTAGATGAAGACCCTCTTATTCAAAACCTTATAAAAGCAGAAACTCCTGTTATAACAATATTTGGAAAAGCATGGGATATGCACGTAACAGAAGCTTTAAAAACATCTTTAGATAAAAATCTTGAGATGGTTTTTGATACTGTCTCTTACTTGAAAAAGAATACAGATGAAGTTGTTTTTATTGGAGAGCATTTTTTTGATGGATATAAATCTAATCCTGATTATGCTTATGCTGTTTTAAAGACTGCCCAGGAAGCAGGGGCTGATTTTATTGTTTTAGCTGATACAAACGGTGGGACGCTTCCAAATGAGATAGAGAAGATAATAAAAGAGATTAAAGAAAGAGGAATAACAGGAAATCTAGGTATTCATGCCCATAATGACAGTGATACAGCAGTATGGAACTCAATAGTTGCTGTTTTAAATGGAGCTGTTCAGGTTCATGGAACTATTAACGGATTTGGGGAGAGATGTGGTAATGCTAATCTTTGTTCAATAATACCTAATCTTACCCTTAAGCTAGGGTATGAAACTGTTCCAAGAGAAAATCTAAAGAAACTTAAAGAGATCTCAAACTTTGTTGCTGATATTGTTAATCTCCCTGTTCCTAAAAATATGCCTTATGTTGGAGATAGTGCATTTGCTCACAAAGGAGGAGTTCATGCTTCTGCTGTTCTCAAAAATCCAAAGTTATACGAACATATTAATCCTGAAGAGGTTGGAAATAGAAGAAAAATACTTGTATCAGACTTAGCAGGAAAGTCAAACATCATATATAAAGCTAAAGAATTAGGTATAGAGATTGATGAAAAAGATCCGAGAATAACAGAACTTGTTAAGGAGATAAAAAGATTAGAAAGCATAGGATATCACTTTGAAGCTGCAGAAGCTTCTTTAGAACTTCTTATTAGAAAACATCTTGGTCTTTTAAAGAAATATTTTGATTTAGATGCTTACAGGGTTTTAATAGCTAGAAGATACACAGATAAAGAACCTGTATCTGAAGCTACAGTTAGAATAAAGATAGATAATCATTACGAGCATACAGCTTCTTTAGGGTATGGTCCTGTTAATGCTTTAGATAGGGCACTAAAAAAAGCTCTTGTAGGTATATATCCTTCTTTAGCTGAAGTAGAACTTATAGACTACAAGGTAAGAATAGTAAATGAAAGCGCAGGAACAGCAGCTAAGATAAGAGTTTTAGTGGAAAGTAGAGATAAAGATAGAAGATGGGGAACCGTTGGTGTTTCTGATAACGTTATAGAAGCATCGTGGCAGGCTGTTGTTGATAGCTTTATATATAAACTTGTCAAAGACGGAGTTTAATCTATAAATTATTAATATCTATATATCTTTCTAAAAGGCCTTCAAAGGCCTTTTTTTATTTTAGGAGGAAAAAATGAAAAAAATTGGATGGATAGGTTTAGGACATATGGGACTTCCTATGGCAAGAAATCTGAAAAATGCAGGTTATGATGTGCATGTGTGGAATAGAGATATAGAGAAAGCTGAAAAAAGCGGTCTTCCATATAAAGAATCTCTAGAGGAGTTGATAAAAGAGAAAGATATAATCATAACAATGTTGTTTGATTCAAAATCTGTGGAAGAAGTGTATAAAAAGATCTTTGATACCTGCAAAAATATTGAAAAAAAAGTTTTTATAGATATGACAACTATCCATCCAGATACGGCGAAGTGGCTTGCTGAAGAGATTATAAAAAGAGGAGGAAGCTTTTTAGAGGCACCAGTTTTAGGAAGTGTTATTCCAGCAGAAAAAGGAGAACTCACTATCGTTGTAAGTGGTGATGAGGATGTGTATGAAGCTCATCTTGATATATTTCAGGTTCTTGGAAAAGCAATCTTTTATATGGGGAATTATGGTAATGCCTCTACAATGAAGCTTATTAATAACACTGTTTTAGGTGGATTTATGGCAATCCTTGCAGAAGCTTTCGCTTTTGCAAAGAAGGCAGGTATAGATACTAAACTTGCCTTAGATATTTTATCAAATGGTGCTGGACAGTCATTAGTTTTAAATGCAAAGAAAGAAAAACTTCTTAAAGAGGATTATTCAACACACTTTTCTGTAGATCTGATCCATAAAGATCTAACGTATGCTTTAGATATAGCCCAAAAGAAAAAATATCCAACTATCTTAACAGCTAATACTAGAGAGCTTTTTAATTCAGCAAGAGCCCACGGTCTTTCCGATAAAGATTTTTGCGCTATCTTAGAGGTATTTAAAAAACTTTCAAACATGTAAGTATATAGATTTATTGATATTTTTTTCGTAAACTATTTAATAAATAGTATATTAAAAGTGGGCTTCCTATATGATAGATTTTGAAGAATACGTGGATCTTTCTAGATTATCAACAATTAAAATAGGGGGTAAAGCAAGAAAGGTATACTTTCCTAAAAAAATAGAAGAGGTTCAGTATCTAATAAAAAAATCTCTAGATGAAAACAAACCTGTAGTTCCAATCGGTATTGGTAGTAATCTAATTTTTAAGAATGGGATTCTTGACCATATCTTTATATCAACAAAAAACTTAAAAAGTTTTTCCTTTAAAGATTATGGAGAATATATAAAACTTTTTCTTGAAGCAGGAGTCAGCTTTAAAACAGTTGTAAAGTTTGTAAAAAAATATAATCTTGAAGGTTTTGAGAATCTATCAGGCATTCCTGCTTCAATAGGTGGAGCTGTTGCTATGAATGCAGGAGCTTTTGGAAGTGAGATATTTGATATATTGGATGAGGTTATATGGATAGATAATAAAGGGAATATAAGGGTATCAAAAAAAGAAGAGATTGAACACAGTTATAGATACACATCCTTCCAAAGAAATGGTTTTGTTTACTCAGCAACCATTACTTTAAAAAAATCTGATAAAGATATTTCAAAGATAATAAAACAACATCTACTAGAGAGAAATAAAAAACAGCCTTTAGATCTTCCAACTTCAGGTTCTACGTATAAAAATCCTAAAGAAGCTCCTGCAGGTTTTCTCCTTGAGAAAGCGGGTTTTAAAGGAAAAAGGAATGGAGATGTAGGTTTTTCAGAGAAACATGCAAACTTCTTGGTTAACTATGGTAGAGGAACATTTTCCCAGCTAATAAATCTATTACAAGATGCCGAAAATACAGTTAAAACATTGTTTGGAATTAATCTTGAGAGGGAAGTAAAGATTGTCCAGTAATCTAAAAGTTGCTTTATTATACGGGGGGAACTCTTCTGAAAGAGAAATATCTATTAAAAGTGGAAAATCTGTTGAGAAAGCACTGAAAAAGTTAGGTTATAAGTTTATATCCTTAGATCCTGTAGAAAGAGAAAAGTTTATAGAAAAACTTATTTCTTTTGATCCTGATGTTGTGTTTATAGCTCTTCACGGAAAAGGTGGAGAGGATGGGACTATTCAGGGAGTTTTAGATTTTTTAGGATATGGATACACAGGTTCACCGTTAAAGACTAGTGCTATAGCAATAGATAAGGCTATAACAAAAGATATTGTAAAAAATTACGGAATAACAGTTCCTGATAGTCTTACTGTCTTTTCAAAAGATGAAGCTCTTTCTTTATCTATAGATTTTCCTAAAGTGGTAAAAGTTGCTACAGAAGGCTCATCTATAGGAGTTTTCATTGTAAAAAATAATCAAGAGTATATAGAAACCATTAAAGAGGCTTTTAAAATAGGAGATAAAGTTCTTATAGAAGAGTTTATAGAAGGAAGAGAGTTAACTGTAGGGATACTAAATGGCGAGCCCCTAGATATTATTGAGATAAAAGTTGAAAAAGGTTTTTACGATTATAAAAATAAGTATTTTACAGACAAAACCCAGTATATATGTCCAGCAGATATAGATAAAAATCTTTATAAAAAAATTCAGGAAGATGCTTTGAAAGTATATCAGGTTCTAGGATGCAAAGGTGCTGCAAGAGTAGATTTCTTGCTAAAAGGGAATACCCCTTACTTTTTAGAGATAAACACTATTCCAGGGCTTACAGATCACAGTCTCTTACCTAAAGCAGCAGCTTACAGGGGAATATCTTTTGAAAAATTAATAGAGGAAATGATAAAAGATGCAATTAAATAGTGTAAATAAAAAGATAAAAATTTTACTTTTTTCAGCATGGCTTGTATTTTGTGCTATTTTTGGTTACTTTGCTCCAACTATACCTTTTGTAAAAGAATTTTTCACTATAAAGAAGGTAAATGTTTTAGGAACTGACAAATTTACAAAGGAAGATATAGAAAAAATCTTCTCAAAAGAAAACTGGTTTTTTCTTAATACAGATAAAGTTATAGAGGAGCTTAAAAGATATGATTTTGTAAAAGAAGTTAAAATTGATAGATACTTTGTTGGAAATGTAAATGTAACTATCTTGGAAAGAAAGCCTTTTGCCTATTTAATCTATAAAGGAAAAAAAGTTTTAATAGACGAAAATGGAAATGAACTAGATCAAAAATATTTCAACGTAAAAAAGTATAGAAATCTACCTGTTATCGTTTATAATGATAAAACATTGAAAAATGATAAATTTCCCAAGGTAAAAAAGATATTTGAAACACTAAGGGATTTAAACTTTAGAAAATATGTGATTAGTAAAAGTCAAATAGCATGTATTTTAAATTCAGGAAATATTTTAATGTTTAGCTTATTCAACTTAGATGAAAATCTTGAAAAAGCAAAGATATTTTTTAAACATGAAAGATTAAATGAATTTAGATATGTAGATTTCAGTTTTGATTCTATGGTTGTGACAAGGAGATAAATATGGGAAGAGAAAGGGCAATTGTAGCTATAGATATAGGAACATCAAAAATAACAGTACTTGTTGGAGATATAGATAATATAGATAACCTTTATATAGTAGGTTTTGGAGAAGCAAAAACTAAAGGTATGGAAAAAGGTGTTATTGTAAAATCACAGGATGTTGTTCGTTCTATAAAAGAAGCTGTTGATATGGCAGAATCAACAACAGGTTCTAAAATTAGTAGTGCTGTTATAAATATAGGTGGATATAATCTCGAATGTTTAAATGTTGAAGAAGAGATAGTTTTTGATCATCCTAAAAAATCTATTACAAAATCAGATACTGAAGAGCTTCTTACAAAGATAATATCAAAAATCCAGAATGATGATTATGAAATAATTCATGTACTACCAAAAAAATATATCTTAGATGAAGAGTATGAAGTACTAGATCCTATAGGTCTTTATGGATCTAAACTTAGAGGAAAGTTTCATATAGTTTTAAGTAAAACAAATAGTTATATGAATTTAAAGAAAGTAGTTGAATCTGCTGGAATAAAGGTTGTCGATATTATAGCGAATCCTATAGCTTCTTCTGATGCTGTATTATATTCTGAAGAAGAAGAGATGGGAGTTGCTGTTTTAGATATAGGGGCAGGAACAACAGATCTTGCTGTATACAATGAAGGAAGTATTGAGTATATAAAAGCTTTTCCTGTTGCAGGAAATCATATAACAATGGATATAGCTCACAGATTCAAACTATCAAAAGAAGAAGCAGAAGAACTAAAGAAAGCATATGGCACAGCTCTTGTAGATCAAACAGAAGAAACTATTATAGAACTACATTCTAGGGGAAGTGAAGAACCAATTTTAATAAACAGTTTAGAGCTTGCTGATACAATAGAAGCAAGACTTTCAGAAATATATGAGATAGTAAAAGATGAGCTTGAGGAAATGGAATTTTTAAATAAAATAAACGGTGGTATAGTATTGACAGGTGGTGTTGCAAATACAATCTTTGCAAAGGATTTAGCGGAAAGAGTTTTTGAAAAAGATGTAAGAATAGGAAAGCCAAAAGATTTTAAAGGATTTGCTGAAAAAATAGCATATCCAGAGTATGCTACATCAATAGGTATGCTTTTATTTAAGAAAAGCAAACTTGAAAATAATATGAATTTAAAAGTTGACCACGTTGAAACTACAAGTATATTTGAAGTATTAACAGGTCTCTTTGATAAGTTTAAAAAGCTCTTTTAGGTGGTATAGGAGGATATTATGGAAAATTTTAATTATGAAGCTGAAAACCCATCAAAAATAAAAGTATTTGGTGTTGGTGGCGGTGGAAGTAATGCCGTTGCCAGAATGTATCAAGAAGGCTTACAGAATGTAGAGTTATTTATTGTTAATACAGATCTGCAACATTTAGAGTCCCTTCCTGTACCTAATAAAATTCATATTGGAGAAAATGTTACAAGAGGTTTAGGTGCCGGTTCAAAACCTGAGATTGGTGAGGAAGCTGCAAAAGAGAGTATCAACGTGATAAAGGAAAAGATGGAAGGGGCAGATATGGTATTCATTGCAGCTGGGCTTGGTGGTGGTACAGGTACAGGAGCAGCTCCTGTATTAGCTCAGGCAGCAAAGGAGATGGGCATATTAACAATAGCAGTTGTAACAAAGCCTTTTGATTTTGAAGGTCCAAGGAGAGCAAAGATAGCAGAGGAAGGTCTTTTAAGATTAAAGGATGTTGTTGATACATATATTGTTATCCACAATCAGAAACTTGCTCAAATTGCAGGGAAGAGGTTTACTTTTAAAGAAGCTTTTAAGCTTGTTGATGATATTCTATACAAAGCTGTAAGAGGTATAACAGATCTTATTCTTGTCCCTGGACTTGTAAACGTTGATTTTGCTGATGTTCGTACCATTATGGAAAATGGAGGAAAAGCGTTAATTGGAGTAGGTAGTGGTAAAGGGGAAACCAAAATAGAAGAAGCTGTAATGTCTGCAACAACTTCTCCTTTACTGGAAGGAACATCTATAAAAGGAGCAAAGAGACTACTTGTAAATGTTGAGGTTAGTCCAGATATCTCATATACAGATGTGGATGAAGCTATTGCTATGATAAGAGAAAGTGCCCATGAAGATGCACATATTATATTTGGAGCAGCTTTAAATGAGTCTTTAGAAGATGAGATAAAAATAACTGTTGTAGCAACAGATTTTGAAGATCATACATCAAGGGTAAAAAATGATGTTTCACAGAAATGTGAACCAGAAAAAAAACAACCGCCAATAAAAACAGTTCACTCAAAAATATCCCACAAACCTCCTATACAAAATAAACCCAAGGAAAAGGAAGAAGAAAAAGAAAAACCTCCTGTAAAAGAAACAACTTTAGATCCTTACGATATTCCTGCTTATATTAGAAAAAGAAAAGAAGGTGGTGCTTGTTGAATATAAATCACTCACAGGCAATAAACGATAAAAGAGTAAAAGCCAATCCTAAAATTGGATTGGCAACTATTGTTACATTTTCAAGACTATTAATTGTTCCATTTCTTATATTTACAATTCTTAATGAGTATTATATTGCTTCTGCTACTTTAGTTCTTTTAGCAATTATTTCTGACTGGTTAGATGGAATAATTGCTAGGAAATCTAATAATGTTACAAAACATGGAGAATTATTGGATCCTGCAGTTGATAAAATATTTACAATCTCTGTCTTAGTTGCTTTTGTGGAAAAATCTTACATATCAACATATCTGGTGTTTCTCATTATTGCAAGAGAAATGCTTGTTACATGGATGAGAAGTGTTCTTGTTAATAAGAGGGTTGTAGTCCCTGCATCTTATCTAGGAAAGGTTAAAACAACAATTCAGTTAGCTGCAATATTACTTTTATCTTTAAAACAGATTTTACTTGGAAATATTGCTCTTATCCTCTCAATCATAGTAGCCTATATATCTGCATATGATTACCTGAAGATTTTTGTTAAGGAAAGGGGATGGAGCTTATAGGTTTTAAAATTTTATATCTGCTGGGAACGTATCTTATAACATCCATACCTTTTGGATATGTTATTGGAAAGTTTTTTGGTAAAGATGTTACAAAAGTAGGAAGTGGAAATATTGGAGCTACAAATGTAGCCCGTGCATTAGGGAAAAAAGCTGGAGCTGCAGTTTTAATTCTTGATATGATAAAAGGTTTTATTCCTGTTTATTATGCAAAAAAACTCTTTTTCTTTGATCCAAAATTTATTGCAATTGTTGCTCTTATTGCTGTTGTAGGTCACTGTTTTTCTATATTTATGAAGTTTAAAGGTGGTAAAGGAGTTGCAACAGGTATTGGGGTTTTATTTGCTCTATCTCCTAAAGTTGCATTCTTAGTTATATTAATGTGGCTTGGAACATTTCTAGTCTCTGGATATGTTTCCCTTGCATCTATTTTATCTGCTTCATTGTCTTGGGTTTTCTATTTTTTCCTAGAAGGAGAATTTTATACAACCCTTTCTGTATTACTAGCTTCATTAATTATTGTTGCAAAGCACTCATCTAATATAGAGAGACTTTTAAAAGGAACAGAAAGTAGATTTATTCATAAATGAGGTAGTTATGTTAGCAAAAAGAATAATACCATGTTTAGATGTAAATAAAGGTAGAGTGGTTAAAGGAGTTAACTTTGTTAATCTGGTTGATGCAGGAGACCCGGTTGAAGCTGCAAAAGCTTATGATGAAGCTGGAGCAGATGAGCTTGTTTTCCTCGATATAACAGCTTCTGCAGAGGATAGAGATATTATCCTTGATGTTGTAAAGGAAACAGCTGAAACTGTTTTTATGCCGTTGACTGTAGGTGGTGGAGTAAGAACATTAGATGATATAAGGAGACTTCTTGAAAGTGGTGCTGATAAAGTTTCAATAAATACAGCAGCAGTAAAAGATCCAATTCTTGTAGAAGAGGCAGCAAAAAGATTTGGTTCTTCTACTATTGTTGTTGCAATAGATGCAAAGCAGGTTGGAGAAAATAGATGGGAAGTGTATATACACGGAGGTAGAACTCCAACAGGTAAAGATGCTGTAGAATGGGCTAAAGCTGTTGAAGATTTAGGAGCAGGTGAGATCTTGCTTACTTCTATGGATAAAGATGGGACAAAAAGTGGCTATGATATACCTTTAACAAGAGCTATCAGTGAAGCAGTATCTATTCCTGTTATTGCATCTGGTGGAGCAGGAGCTAAAGAACATTTTTATGAAGCTTTTTCAGAGGGAAAGGCTGATGCAGCATTAGCAGCATCACTTTTTCACTTTAAAGAACTTACAATTCAGGAAGTAAAAGAGTTTTTAAGAGAGAAAAATATTCCTGTAAGGATATAAAATGCCGTACACAAAATTAAAAATTCTCTACGTAGAAAAGATTATTGAAAATATGATTTTTACTGGAAAGGTTTTGTATCAGGAAGGTCTAGTTAATTCCCATGCAGGGAATATCAGTGTTAGATTTGAAGACAGCATATACATAACAAAAACTGGAGCTATGTTAGGATATCTTACTGAAAAGGACATTGTAGAAGTCCCTGTTATAGGAACATCCCCTGAAGACAAGGTAGCTTCTAGTGAGCTTATCGTTCACAGGGAGATATATAAAAAAACAGAGCATAAAGCAATTATTCATGCCCATCCTGTCCATGCTGTTTCATTAACATTTTTTCTGAAAGACACTTTTATACCTATAGACAACGAAGGAAAACTTTTTGTTAAAGAAGTTCCTATTATAGAAGCAGAACATGCAAGTGGTTCAAAAGAACTTGCAGAAAAGCTGTCAGATACATTTAAAAAAACAGGAAAAAATATAGTTTTAGTAAAAAAACATGGTTCTTTTGTGGCTCATAGTGATTTAAACTATGCATTAAAGTTAACCTCAGACCTTGAATTCTGTGCCAAAGTTTATTATTTAGTTAATCAGAATAAACAGCTGGAGAGATAACAATGCTTTCATTAGATATAGATAGAGCTTTATCTTTATCTACAGATAAAGAACTTTTTTCTATAGCAGATAAGGTTTTAAATGGAGAGAGGTTGTCTTTTGAAGATGGAGTAAAACTTTTTAAAACCAATGATCTATTAACCCTTGGAATTCTTGCAAACTATGTTACTGAAAAGAAAAATGGAAAGTATGCTTACTTTGTTATAAATAGACAGATAAATCCTACAAATGTATGTTCTCTTGACTGTAAATTCTGTGCATTTGCAACAATGGATAAAAATGATCCAAAAGCTTATGAGATGTCCTATGATGAGATTGTTGAAAAAGCAAGGTATGCTATAAGTCAGGGAGCATCAGAAGTTCATATTGTTGGTGGTCTCCATCCTGACTGGAGCTTTGATGTTTATCTAAATATGATTTCAATTCTCAGAAAAAACTTTCCAAACCTTCATATAAAAGCTTTTACAGCTGTTGAGATAGATTATTTTTCAAAATTATCAGGACTTTCATATGAGGAAGTTTTAATAAAGCTTAAAGAGGCAGGTTTAAACAGTCTTCCTGGTGGAGGAGCAGAAATATTCTCCCCGAGAGTTAGAAGAATTATAGCTCCAACAAAGATAGGTTGGAAAAAGTATTTAGAGATCCATAAACTAGCCCACAGACTAGGTTTACATTCAACGACAACAATGCTCTACGGACATGTGGAAACTGTAGAAGAGAGAGTTGATCATATGCTTAAAATAAGAGAAGCTCAGGATGAAACAGGAGGTTTTACCTGCTTTATCCCTCTTGCTTATCAGCCTGAAAATAATGAGCTGAATATAACAGATCATACCCATGGTGTAGATGATCTAAAAACAATAGCTGTCTCAAGACTTATGCTAGATAATGTTCCCCATATAAAAGCATACTGGGTTATGATTGGGGAGAAAATAGCACAGGTTGCTATAAACTTTGGAGCAGATGATATGGACGGAACAGTTATGGAAGAAAAGATAGCCCACTTTGCAGGAGCCAAATCTCCAACTCAGCAGCAGAAGGAAAAGCTAATAAGACTTATAAAAGAGGCAGGAAAAATACCTGTAGAGAGAGATACTCTCTATAATCATATAAGAGTGTATGAGTGATAGCTAAATACCTTTTTAAAACTTTGAGATAAAACTATAGCAAAAAACCAAAACATTTAATCAATCTTTGTTTGAATTATAATAAGTTTCCAAATCTATTTGGAGGAATCTGTATGCTTGAATATCCAAAGCATCTAGATGAGGTAAAGGTCTATAAACCTGGAAAGCCTATAGAAGAGGTTCAAAGGGAGCTTGGTTTAAAAGAAGTTGTAAAACTTGCCTCAAATGAAAATCCTTTTGGATGTTCTCTTTTTGTAAAAAAAGCTATTGAAAAGGAAGCTTTACATATAAACAGATATCCTGATGGGGGTGCTTTTTATTTAAGAGAAGGATTATCAAAATTTTTAGAAGTTTCAAAAGAGCAGATTATATTTGGAAACGGTTCAAATGAGATCATAGATATGATAGCAAGAGTTTTCCTTGATCCAAATAGTGAAGCTTTAATGTTTGAAGGGAGTTTTGTTGTTTATGAGATTGTATCTAAAATTGTCGGTGCTTCTGTAAAAAAAGTGCCTCTAGAGTGTGATTTTTCTAGAAATCTTGAAAATCTTTTAAGAAATATAACAGATAAAACAAAAGTTATTTTTATAGATAATCCTTGTAATCCAACGGGTTTTGCAAACAAAAAGGAAGAGTTTGATAAGTTTATAAAAAATCTTCCTGATAGAGTATTACTTGTTCTAGATGAAGCGTATTTCGAGTACGCTAAAGGTCACGGCGTTCCAGATGGGATAAACTATGTAAATCCTATAAATCCAAATATTCCAAAGAAAAACATTATTGTTTTAAGAACATTTTCAAAAGCTTATGGACTGGCAGGTTTGAGAATTGGTTATGGAATAGCATCAAAAGAGATAATAGAGATATTAGAAAAAGTTAGACAGCCTTTTAACGTTAACTACTTAGCACAGGTAGCAGCAAGAGAAGCTTTAAAAGATCAGGCTTTTGTAAAGTTTTCTGTTGAGCAGAATGAACTTGGAAAAGAGCAGCTTTATGAAGGTTTAGAGAGAAAAGGATACAGCTTTATTCCAACATATGGGAATTTTATTATGTTTAAAGTAGATAATGCACAGGAAGTTTATAACAAGCTTCTTAGAAAAGGAGTCATTGTTAGACCTGCTTTTGGATTTCCTGATTATTTGAGGGTTTCCATTGGAACAAAGGAAGAAAATGAGAAGTTCTTACAGGCTTTAGATGAGGTATGTTAGCAACTAAACCTTATTTTTAAAGAATATACAGCTATTTAACATTTTTTGGTCTTAAACATATTCCGTTGCTATAAAAGGCTTACTACAAACTTTAACGGAATATGTAAGGAAAATAAAAAGAAAAAGGCTGTTCGTTTAGCAGGAATACTTTCTGTTAAATAGGGATATCTAGGTATGGTAGTAAAAATCCAATTGATTTAAATGAACAAAAAGAAAACCACTTATGTAGGGAAAGGTTATATTAAAGTAAATCTCTACAAAAGTTACGATAGATCTAAGTAGCAAGCTGTAAAGTATAACAATTTAATCGGTAGTGTTTTAAATAAAAGGCTGTGCCATAGGACACAGCCTTAGCATTTATTTTTTCTCTTCAATCTTTGCTTCGTCTGTTTCAGGTGCAGGTTTTTTAACTTCAACAGGAGAAACCTTCACAAAGTTATTTATCTCTTCATCAAAGTTTTCAAGAATTTTTGTTGCTATTTCACTGTCTGTATATCCTTTGTGTTTTGTCACAAGTCTTTTAATAGTTTCTATATCTTCTTCATCCATTTCATCAATGAACACGTAGGATGGGTTAATATTTCTTTCCACTTCTCCTTCAGGGTCGTAGATATAGGCAACACCACCTGTCATTCCTGCTCCAAGGTTAACTCCTGTTTTTCCAAGAACAACAACTGTTCCATTTGTCATATATTCACAGCAGTGGTCTCCTGCCCCTTCAACAACGGCAATAGCACCAGAGTTTCTTACTGCAAATCTTTCCCCTGCAATTCCAGCCGCAAAAAGCTGTCCTCCAGTAGCTCCATAAAGACAGGTATTACCCATTATCACATTTTCATGAGGCTTTCCTTTAAACTCTTTAGGCGGTTTAATAACAATTAGACCACCTGTCATTCCTTTACCTACATAGTCGTTGGCATCACCGGTAAGAATAAGGTTCAGCCCTGGAACACAGAAAGCTCCAAATGACTGCCCACCTGTTCCTCTAAGGTTAAGCTCTATTTTAGAAAGTCTTAATCCTTTATCACCGTATCTTTTGACTATCTCATGGGCTAATCTTGCACCAACAGAGCGGTATGTATTTCTAATCACATAAAATCCTGCAAAGTTTTCCTGTTTCTCTATATATGGAAGAACATCTTTGATAATTTCTTCATCAAATGGTTTTTTAGGTGGGTCATTTCTATCCTGAATACATCTGATTGGTTTAGACATATCAGGTTTTTCTATGATATATCCAATATCAACAAATTTAGCTTTGTAGTGGTCTGTTGGGATTTTAGGTTTTATAAAATCAACTCTACCAATAATATCATCAAGATGTTTGTATCCCATATTAGCAAGCCATCTTCTAACATCCTGAGCCAGGAACATAAGGTATCTAATTACATGCTCAGGCTGTCCTGGGAATTTTTCCCTAAGTCTTTCATCCTGAGTGGCAACCCCAACAGGACATGTGTTAAGGTGGCACTGTCTTGCCATTACACAACCTTCAGCAACCATTAGAGAAGTTCCAAGTCCAAACTCCTCTGCACCAAGAAGTGCTCCAACAATAACATCCCTTCCTGTCTTAATCTGACCGTCAACTCTTAGTTTTACTCTACCTCTAAGGTCATTATCTATTAAAACCCTCTGAACTTCTGATAGTCCAAGCTCCCATACAGTTCCTGCATGTTTAATAGATGTTAAAGGAGAAGCTCCTGTTCCACCGTCATGTCCAGATATATGGATTATATCTGCAAATGCTTTTGCAACTCCAGAGGCGATTGTTCCTATTCCTGTTTCAGAAACAAGTTTTACAATAACTTTCGCTCTTGGATTTATCATCTTCAGGTCGTATATAAGCTGTGCAAGGTCTTCAATGGAATAGATATCGTGGTGTGGTGGAGGAGATATAAGTGTTGTTCCAGGTTTTGCCCTTCTTAAGAAAGCAATATATGCGTTAACTTTTTTACCTGGAAGCTGTCCACCTTCTCCTGGTTTTGCTCCCTGTGCAATTTTAATCTCTATCTCTTCTGCAGAGTTCAGGTATTCAGGAGTTACACCAAATCTACCTGATGCAACCTGTTTTATTTTAGAGTTTTTAATTGTTCCGTATCTTGCAGGGTCTTCACCACCTTCACCTGAGTTTGATTTCGCTCCAACCCTGTTCATAGCCTCTGCTATTGTTTCATGGGCTTCTCTAGAAAGAGCTCCTATAGACATGGCAGCTCCAACAAATCTTTTAACAATCTCCTCTGCAGGCTCAACCTCTTCTATAGGGATAGGTGGTCTATCTGACTGTATTTCAAATAAATCTCTTACTGTAACAGGTTTTTCTTTCCATGTATCTTCTGTAAACTTAAGATACTCTTCCCAGCTTTCCCCTCTAACAGCTTTATGTAAATCTCTAACTGCATGAGGATTCCATGAATGGAACTCACCATCTTTTCTGTGTCTAAATTCTCCACCTGTTGGAACAGAAACTTTTTCTGAGGCAAATGCTTCGTTAAATCTTATTAATGTTTCCTGTGCTATCTGCTTAACCCCTATTCCTCCAAGCTGTGAAGGTGTTCCTGGGAAGTATTTATCTATTACTTCTTTTCCTATTCCAATTGCCTCAAAGAGCCCTGAGCCTCTGTAACTTTTTATTGTGGCAATTCCCATTTTAGACATTATCTTTAGAAGACCTTCATTTACAGCTTTACGGTAGTTTTCTACTGCTTCCTCAAATGAAAGATTGAATTTTTTATCTTCCTCAACAAGGTTTCTTATGATTTGAACAGCCATATACGGATTTACAAGTGTAGCCCCATATCCAATAAGAAATGCAAATGAGTGGGTGTCCCTTACCTCAGCTGTGTCCGCTATCATTGAGAACTTACTTCTTTTTCCTTTTCTTCCCATATAGCTGTTAACAGCTGCAACAAGAAGACCCATAGGAATAGGAGCACCTTCTATTGAGATATCCCTATCTGTAAGAACAATTAACTCTTTTCCATTATCAACAGCATCCTCAACCCTTCTGCATATATCATCAATAGCCGGTTCCAATGCATCATCGTAAGGGTCAAATATTGCTGGTATGATTTCAACCTTACCATCATAAAGCTTTATAAGCTCTTCCATTTCATTATCAAAAATAACAGGAGAGCTAAGAAGTAGCTGCTTTGCGTGTTCAGGAGTTTCTGTAAGAAAGTTCCCCTTCTTACCTACATATGTATTTAAAGACATTACTTTTTTTTCTCTAATTGGATCAATTGGAGGGTTTGTTACCTGTGCAAACCTCTGTTTGAAATATGAATAGATAAGCTGAGGTCTTTTTGACAAAACAGCTAAAGGAGTATCGTTACCCATTGAGTAAACAGGATCAGCTCCCTTTTCAGCCATAGCTTTTATAAGCATATTTATCTGATCTTTAGAGTATCCAAATGTTACAAGCTCCCTTGTTATATCTTTAGTTTCCACTTCTGGATGTTCCTTAACAGGGACAAACTCTTTTAAGTTTTCCTCAACCCATTCTTTGTATGGTTTTCCTGAAGCAACTTTTTCTATCACCTCTTCTGAGAAATATATTTTTCCTTCCCTTGTGTCAATAGCAATTTTGTCCCCTGGACCAAGTCTTCCTTTCTTTAAGATTTTTTCTTCAGGAATATCAACTGTTCCAACTTCTGAAGCCATTATTACTGTGTCTTCTGTAATCACATATCTTGCAGGTCTAAGACCGTTTCTATCTAATTTTCCGATAACAACATTCCCATCTGTAAATGCTATAGCAGCAGGACCATCCCACGCCTCAAAAATACAGGAGAAATACTCGTAGAAAGCTTTTTCTGTATCTGTGAGTCTGTCATCATTTTCCCAAGCTCTTGGAATAAGGGCGTTTATAGCAACCATAGGATCTTTGCCAGACATAACAAGGAACTCAAGGGCATTGTCCAAGGATGCAGAGTCAGAGTCATCGTATCTAACTATTGGAAGAATATCCTCAGCAAGATCTCCCCAGATTTCCCTAACATCTTCTGCTTTTGCGTTTATCCAGTTTCTATTTGCTGAGATGGTGTTTATCTCACCGTTATGAGCAAGCATCCTAAATGGCTGTGCAAGTTTCCACTGTGGAAATGTGTTTGTTGAAAATCTCTGATGGAATATTGCTAAAGCACTTTCGTAATCTTCATCTTGAAGATCAGGATAAAAGTATTTCAGTCTTGGAGCAGTAACCATTCCTTTATAAACAATAGTTCTATTTGAAAGTGAAGGGATATAAAAATCCTTGTATTCTTCCTTTTCAGCAAGTTTTTCTAATTTCTTTCTAAGGATAAAAAGCTCTTTTTCGTAGTTTTCTACATCTTTTCCTTCCTTTGAGATAAATCCCTGCCAGATTGATGGCATATTTGACTTAGCTATTACTCCAAGTTCCTCTTCAACTATAGGGACTTTTCTCCATCCAAGGAATGTGAATTTTTCACTTATTATCTTTTCTATTTGTTTTTTTAGCTCTTCTTCTTTACCTATAGGTAAAAAGAAAACACCTACCGCAAAATCTTCAGGTGCAGGGATATTTATGTTAAGTTTAGATAGTTCTTTCTCAAAGAATTTATAGGGGACATGGGTTAAGATACCTGCTCCATCTCCTGTTTTTCCATCTGCACTAACAGCACCTCTGTGATCAAGATTAGCAAGAGATGTTAATGCATCTGAGACAATTTTATGAGATTTTATTCCTTTGATGTTTACAATAAAGCCAACACCGCAGGAGTCTCTTTCAGGAATGTAATTTTGCATATTGATACTCCTTAATAGTTTTGATTAGCAGGTAACTAATTATTATATATCTTATGTATTTATTTATACAAATCTAACACTTGCGTGCCTTGACGTAGATACATGACAAAAATAATAGTTCTAACAATTTTTTCATGTTTATCTTTTAATATTTAAAAGATACACTAGGGGGATGAGTTGTTTTTTGTAAAGCTTAATAGAAGTAAAATAGAAGCATACGGAAAAAAAGGAAGTTTACTTCCTAAAGGTTTTATAGATGAAGCATTAGCCTTTTTACATAATCTATTATCAAATGATATAAAAGATTTAAAAGAAGGGGAGTTTAACTATAATCTATGGCTTACTCCTAATGGACATCCAAAGGAAGAATTTTTTGTTTATAGAGATAAAAATGCTTTTATACTTGATACTCCAGCAGATGCAAAAAAGATAATAGATGAATTTAACAAACTTAAACTTTCTCTAAAAGTATATTTTGAAGATTTAACTAATAAGTTATCTCATTACTTTATTTTTGGAGAAGATATAAATCTCTTTGTAAGAGAAAAATTTGGAATAAAAGAGGATTATTTTAAATTCAAAAAGTTTAAAAATATAATTGTTGCTAGAAACCCTTTGAGAATAAATCAAAATGGATACGATCTAATAGGAGAAGAGGAAACCATTAAAGATTATCTAAAAGAGTTAGAAGAAATATCTTTGAAAGAGTTTGAGGACATAAGAATAAAAAACTGTATGCCTGCAATACATAAAGAATTAAATGAAAAAATTCTTCCAAATGAAACAGGATTTTTAGAGTATATGGTAAGTCTTACAAAAGGCTGTTATGTAGGTCAGGAAGCTGTAGCTAGAGTTTATTACAGAGGTATTCCATCAAGAGTACTGGTTAAGTTTAATATAAAGAAGTTTGCAAATCCTGGAGATGAGATATTTGAAAAGGAAAAGAAAGTAGGATTTATCACCTCTATAACCTCTGATGGAAGAAGAGGTTTAGGTTATGTTTTAAGGGCAAAGGCAGAGGTAAGTAAAACTTTTAAAATAAAAGACGATAAAGGATATGTAAAGATAGAGAGTATATGTAAACCACATTTTGAGTAAACGCAAAATATACGAAATAAACAATAAATAAAAAAACTATAGGGGAGAGTGAATCGTGGCTATATTAAATAAGTTTATTAAAAAGATTGATTTTGAACTTCAAAAAATCAAGGAAAAGATATCAACAATAGAAGAAGAAATCAAAGCTTTAGAAAAAGCTAAATTAAAAATGACAAATGAGTATGTAAAAGTAGAAGCAAAACAACTAACAAATCCTCAGGAAATCTACATGCAAAAGATGTATCTTCTAGAGCTTAAAGAAAAAATTGCATATATTGAACTTGAAAAGAAAAAAAGGGAAAATGATTTAATACCTTTAAAAGAAATCCTGGCAGGTAAAAATGCAGAGAAAAAAGCAGTCAAAAAATACAGATCAAAAATTGAGAAAGAGCATCTTAAAAAAGAGTTACAAAAAGAGATTGAGCTTGCTTCAGATATTTTTAACAGGAATTTTATCTAGCTTTTTTTTAGTAGAAGAATCTTTAGCTAAGGATAATGATGTAGAAAAGGGAAATGATCAGGTTATAAAATCTGGGGAAAAGCAGATAAGTTCAGATAATGATATATCTCCTATATATAAAAAGGAGATAAAGATAGAGATAGAAAAACTGAGAAAATTACGTGTTGAAGTAGAGAAGAAAATAAAAGAAGATGAAAAATTACTACAAAAGATAAAAGAAGAAAGAAAAAAACTAAAAAAAGAAAGAGAAGCATTTGAGAAGTATATAAAACTGGTGGAGAGTGAGAGATATAAAAAACTAGCAAAAGTTTTTGAAAAAATGGATCCAGAACTAGCAGGAGAAAAGATCTCTAAAATGAAAGACCCGAAAATAGCAGCATATATCATATACAATATGAAAGAAAGAAAAGCTGGTGAAGTTTTAAACTATGTAGATCCTAAAATGGTTGATAAGATAACAAAGATACTTACAGATATAAAAAGAAAGTTAAAGAAAAACGCTCAGTGAAACTTTGAAATTTAATTTTAACGGTATATATTTGAAATTTTAGAAAAAGTGATATAATATTTTTCCCCTTTGCGAGCGTGGCGGAATTGGCAGACGCGCGGGACTTAGGATCCCGTGGCCGCAAGGCCGTGAGGGTTCGACTCCCTCCGCTCGCATTTTATTTTCAAAAAATAAAATTTTGCTTTTATTCATTATTATTTGTTTTATTAACTCGTTGAGATTAGTTATTCTTAGATTGCTGCTCCTTTTAAAACTTCTTCGCATTTACACTCTAGCTTTTCAGGGAGTTGTTCTATAAAACTAAGAACAACCTCTTTTATCTCTTGATTTTTCTGCTGCATCATTTCTATCACTTCATCAGAAGTTAATCTTTCCTTTGATATTCCAGCTGCAAGATTTGTAACCACATTGATAGAAGCAAAATGCATTGCAAGCTCTCTAGCTAAGACTATTTCAGGAACCAATGTCATTCCTACAATATCAGCTCCAAGTCTTTGAAAAGCTTTTATTTCTGCTGCTGTTTCCAGTCTCGGACCTTCTGTTGCTGCATATGTTCCCTGTTTATGATATCTAAATCTTTTCTCTTCCATGATAGAAAAAATTACTTTTCTCATATCTGGACAGAAAGGTTCAGTAACATCTATATGGACAACTCTATCATTTTTCATGTATTCATCTACTAGATCTCCTTTATAATCAGCTTCATCATAAATTGTGTAAATTCCTTCATAAAAAGTTACAGGTCTAACTTTTGTAAAATCTAAAAACTGATCAGATACTACAAAATCTCCTGGTTGAAGAAGAGGATTTATACCCCCTACAGCTGATATAGATAAAATCTTATTTACACCTAGTTTTCTAAAACCCCATATATTAGCTCTATAGTTAATAAGGTGTGGAGGATATTTATGTCCTCTGCCGTGTCTTGGAAGAAAAATAACTTTTTTCCCCTTATATTCTGCATATATGTATCTATCAGATGGTTCACCATAAGGAGTTGTTATCTCTATTTCATCTAAAATTTTTATCTCATCAACCTCATATAGTCCACTTCCACCTATTATTCCGAGCATTTTTTCTCCTTTATAATTGTTTCTTAAAATATTTAAACATTTTAAGGGGAAAAAATGAATAAAGTAGTTTTTATTACAGCTACAGATACAGGTGTAGGAAAAACTACTGTATCTGCCGCTCTTGCAAAACTAGCGAAAAATGCAGGAATAAATGTTGGATACTTTAAACCTGTAGAAACAGGTTGTGAAGAGGATTGCTTAGATGCTAAAACATTATCTAAAATAACTGGGCAGGATATAGATGAGATTGTTTTATACAGATATAGAAATCCTGTAGCACCTCTTGTAGCAGAGGAAGAAGAAGAGAAAAAAATAGACATCAACAAAATAAATGAGCATTTAAAAAAACTAAAAGAAAAGTATGAATTTCTTATTGTTGAAGGAGCTGGTGGTATAGCTGTTCCAATAACAAGGATTGATAACAGAATATACACTTATCTAGATTTTATATATGAAAATAGACTTCCAACGCTTGTTGTATCAAGGGCAAACCTTGGAACTATAAATCATACTTACCTTACATTGAAAGCATTAAAAGATAAAAATATAAAAATCTTAGGAATAATCTTAAATGGTATTTCTGAAAATCCTTCTTTAGCTGAGATAACAAATCCTAATCTCATTAGGAAAATGACAGGTGTTAATATATGGAGTATTTGTAAATATAGAGAAGACGATCCTATAATAGAATGTTATGGAAAACTGCAAGAGTTTTTTACTTTTCACCAAAATCTGTTATAACATCTTCATTAAGAATTTTTGAAATTATACATATATTGCTATAAATTAAAATTTAACTAAATATTTGGAGGGGTTAGATGCAAAAGATAAGAAAGGCTGTTATACCTGTAGCTGGTTTTGGAACAAGGTTCTTGCCAGCAACAAAAGCTACACCAAAAGAAATGATGCCAATAGTGGATAAGCCTATTATTCAATATATAGTTGAAGAAGCGGTAGCTTCAGGTATAGAAACAATCATTTTTGTAACAGGAAGACATAAAAGAGCTATTGAAGATCACTTTGACTATGCACCAGAACTTGAACATGCTCTAGAGAGAGCAGGAAAAGAAGAGTATGTAAATATTATAAGAGAAATTTCAGATATGGCCGACTTTGTTTATATAAGACAAAAAGAACAGTTAGGTCTTGGTCACGCTATACTAACAACAGAGCATATTGTTGGAAATGAGCCTTTTGCTGTTTTATTAGGAGATGAACTAATAATAAATGAGAAAGCTCCAGGTATTAAACAACTTATAGATGTATATAAAAAATTTGGAAAATCTGTTATAGGAACTACGGATGTTCCAAGGGAAGAAACATATAAGTACGGAATTATAGAAGGTTCTGAAATAGAAAAAGGAATAAGACTTGTTAATTATTTAGTTGAAAAACCAGAACCCCATGAAGCACCTTCAACATCTGCTATTATTGGAAGATATGTTTTAACTCCAAATATATTTGACGCATTAAAAAGAACACCTTTTGGAAAAGGTGGTGAACTTCAACTAACAGATGCACTTATGCTATTGAGACAGGAAGAAGTTATTTACTCAAAAGATATAGAAGGGATTAGACACGATACAGGAAATAAACTTGGTTACATAAAAGCAATAATAGATTTTGCTCTTAGAAGACCTGATACAAAAGATTTTGTTAAGGAATTAATACTAGAACAGGCTGAGAAATTGAAAGAAGAGGCAAGCACATAAATATGGCCAATTTTAAAACAAAGAAAAAGTTTGGGCAACACCTTCTTATCTCAGAAGGTGTTATCCAAAAAATAGCTGATGTATTGAATATAAATGAAAACGATATTATTGTTGAAATAGGAGTAGGAACTGGTCAGTTAACTGAAGAACTTTTAAAAAGAAATCCAAAAGTTTTATACGGAATAGAAATTGATGAAACTGCTTATCCTATAATTGAAGAGAGATTTAGAGATTTTAAAAATTTTATCTTAATAAAAAAAGATTTTTTTGATGTAAATCTTAGAGAACTTGCAGATGGAAAAAAAATAAAACTTGTAGGAAACCTTCCCTACAATATATCTTCGCTAATACTTGTTAACACAGCTTTTTATATTGATATTATCATTTTTTCTGTTTATATGGTTCAGAAAGAAGTTGCAGAAAAGCTTATAGCTAAACCTAAAACAAAAAATTACACATTTTTATCTGTTTTTATACAAACTTTTTTTGATGTTGAGTATATAATGAGTG
>JALVKE010000126.1 GCA_027028005.1 Persephonella sp.
AAAGTGGCGGGACAGTGGCGGTTTAAAAAGGAATTAATAGAAAAATGGCTAAATAATAAGTTAAAGGTAAAAGGTGGGGACAAATAAAATGTTAATCATAAGGAGATGAGAAACATGGTAAAAAATTGGAAACCAATAATACTAAAAAAAATTGAGGAACTGGATCCTAAAAAAGAGATTCTTACAATTTTTGATGAAGAGAGTAAAAAGATAGAATTTTCAGATTGTATTAAGCAGCATCAAAAACAAAACTTTGAAGACGAGGTTTACATAAGAACTTATCTTATTTTAAAACTCATAAAGGAGCTTGATTATCCATGTAAAGCGATGGAGTTAGAGAAAAAGTATTCTATAGGTCATCCTTCTAAAAAAGAAGCTCGTTTAGATATTCTTGTTAAAACTAAAAAAGGTCATCCGTTTATGTTATTGGAATGCAAAACTCCAGATAACTTTATCAAAGAAAAAGATGACGCTATAGATAATCAACTCTTCGCAATAGCCAAGCAAGAGATTAAAGGCAAAATAAAACCAAAATATTTAGTTTTATATAGCATAGAAATAGAAAATGGAGAAGTATTAGATCGGGCAATCATAATAGATTTTGAACAATTCCCGACTTACGAGGATTGGAAAGATGCTGGAGAACCTTCATTAGATGAGATACCTGCTGATTATGGCACGGCAAAAAAATACACCTATGCCAATATAGAGATACCTGATCCAGTTAGTGGTTTAAAACCCTTAAGAAAAGATTATACTCTTGCAGATTTTGAAAAACTAAGAGTAGATTTGCATAATAAATTATGGGCTGGTGGTGAGGCTGATTATAACGACATATTCTATCATTTAATCAAAATCATGCTCGTTAAAATATACGATGAGTTATTTACGCCCGAAGGAGAGATTTACGATTTTCAAATATTTTATAAAAATGGTAGACCAGAAACACCAATAGAACTGGCAAAAAGATTAGAAGAAAAATACAAAATCGCCTTGAAAGAACTTTTAAACTATGATGACGAAAAAATAAAAGAAATACCTTTAGTTGAGAGAGATAAATTTACTTATGAAAAGTTATTTTATGCAGTAGAAAAGCTCCAAGAAGTTTCCTTAACGGAGAATGTTCATAGCAAAGAAGAAGATGTCTTAGGTTTATTCTTTGAGAGCATATTACAGAATGAATTTAAGCAGAGTAAAGGACAGTACTTCACTCATAAAAATATTGTCAGATTTCTGATTTATGTATTAGAGTTAGATAAATTAGCAATATACAAGTTGAATCAAACATATCCACACTTCCCATATATTATTGATCCTGCGGCTGGTAGTGGAACATTTCTCATTGAAGCAATGAAAATTATTACAAAAGAGGTGCTGAAGAATAAAGATAAATTAAAACTAACCCGTTCTTTAAAGGAAAAGATAAAGGACTTAGAAGACCCTAATAGGAAACATCGTTGGGCGGAAGATTATATTTATGGAATTGAACCTAATGCCCGCTTGGGTTTAGCAACCAAACTAAACATGATTCTGCATGGCGACGGAAACATGAATATTTTTATTGAGGATGGTTTAATGC
>JALVKE010000127.1 GCA_027028005.1 Persephonella sp.
AACAGTTAGAAGAAAAAATAGCAGATTACATCGGAACTAAACATGCTGTTGGAGTTTCCTCAGGAACAGATGCTCTTGTTCTTTCGTTGAGAGCTCTGGCAATTAAAAATAAAAAGGCAGAATTCTTTGATAAGGAAGATTTGATTATAACAACACCGTTTACTTTTACAGCTACAGGAGAGGCTATTCTTAGGGCAGGAGCAACTCCTCTGTTTGTTGATATAGACATTGACACCTATAACATTGATCCTGAGCAAGTAGAGCAGGCCGTTAGGAAATATGGCAGTAAAGTAAAGGGAATTATCCCGGTACATCTTTATGGACAACCATGCAACATGGATGAAATTATGAGGATAGCAAAAGAATATGATTTATTTGTAGTTGAAGACTGCGCCCAGAGTTTTGGAGCAAAATGGGATGGAAAGCAAACGGGTAGTTTCGGAGATACTGGTTGTTTTAGTTTCTTTCCTTCTAAAAACTTAGGTGGTTTTGGTGATGGAGGAATGATAACAACAAATGATGAGGAGCTTTATGAGCTTCTTTTAATGCTTAGAAAACATGGTGGAGAAGATAAATACAACGTTAAACATATTGGCTACAATTCAAGGTTAGATACAATACAAGCTGCCGTACTGTTGGGAAAATTTGAGTATTTGAATTTATTTAATGAACTAAGAAGGAAGATCGCTAAAATTTATAATGAGCAACTGAAAGATACAAATTGGATAAAACTACCTTATGAACATTTAAGGGCTTATCATGTTTATCACCAATATACAGTGAGAATAGAAAATGGAAAACGGCAAAAATTTCAAGAAATGTTGCTATCTTATCAGGATAACTCCATCCAGACAATGGTATATTACCCTGTGTTACTACATAAAATGAAACTATTTATAGGTAGATCAAAAGCTTTAGGAGTTATGAAACATGCTAAGATAGCTTCAGAAACTGTATTAAGTCTGCCAATAGATCCACTTTATAAAGAAGAGAATATTAAAAAAGTAAGTGAAATTCTAAAAGATATAGGAGGAAAAATTGCAAATAAAAGATAAGAGAGTCCTCGTAACTGGAGCAGGTGGATTTATAGGAAGTCATCTCGTTGAGCGTCTTTTGCAAGAAGGTTGTGAAGTTAGGGCTTTTATCCATTACAACTCTTTTAATAGATGGGGTTGGCTTGATAGTTTTTCACGAGAAAAGTTAGATCAGATAGAAATTTTTCCAGGCGATATTAGGGATCCAAATGGAGTAAGAGCAGCAGTAAAAGGGGTTGATATTGTTTTCCACTTAGCTGCGTTAATAGGAATCCCTTTTAGTTATTATTCTCCGGACAGCTATGTGGATACAAACATAAAAGGTACTTTAAATGTGTTACAAGCGTGTAGAGAATCAAAAGTTGAAAAGATTCTTATTACATCTACTTCTGAAGTTTATGGAACAGCTAAGTATGTTCCTATAGATGAAAAGCATCCGAGACAGGGACAGTCTCCTTATTCTGCTACTAAAATAGGTGCTGATTATATAGGAGAAAGTTTCTATAGGAGTTTCGATTTGCCTGTTGTTATAGTGAGGCCTTTTAATACTTATGGTCCAAGGCAATCAGCAAGAGCTGTTATACCAACAATAATAACTCAGCTCTTATCTGGGAAAAGAGAAATAAAACTTGGGGCGCTTCATCCAACAAGAGATTTAGTTTTTGTTAAAGACACTGTAGAAGGATTTGTTGAAATTGCAAAATCTGATAGGACCATTGGTGAAGAAATAAATATAGCCACTGGCCAAGAGATATCTATCGGTGATTTAGCCAAAAAGCTTATAGATATGATAAATCCAAGTGCCAAAATTGTAGTAGAGAAACAAAGACTGAGACCGAAGAACAGCGAAGTAGAGAGACTTGTGGGAGATAATAAAAAATTATTAGTATTGACAAACTGGCGTCCTAGGTATACTTTAGATAAAGGCTTGAGGATTACAATTAGTTGGTTTAGGAATAAGGAAAACTTAGAATTGTACAAACCTGACATTTATAATGTATAAGGAAATCATTAACTTCATAAGGGATCTTTATAATACGGCTGATATAATTCCGTTGCATGCGCCCTGTTTTAAGGGTAACGAAGAAAGATACGTTTTTGATACCATCCGATCAACGTTTGTTTCTTCTGTAGGTAATTATGTAAACGAATTTGAAAAAAGAATTGCAGAGTATACAGGAGCACGTTTCGCAATAGCTACAGTAAATGGAACATCAGCTCTTCATATAGCTTTATTACTAACTGGAGTACGTAAGGGAGATGAAGTTATAACTCAACCTCTTACATTTGTGGCTACATGTAATGCAATTAAATACTGCGGAGCAGAGCCAGTATTTGTTGATATTTCATTAAAAACGTTGGGAATGTCACCTATAAGTCTTGAGAAGTTTTTAGATAAATGTGCAGAAATGCGGGATGGGCACGCATATAATAAAATAACTGGAAGGAGATTAAAAGCTTGCGTTCCTATGCACACATTTGGTCATCCTGTTGAAATAGATAGAATAGTTGAACTTTGCAAAGAGTACAATATAGATGTAGTAGAAGATGCTGCTGAGAGCTTAGGAAGCTTTTATAAGAATAAACATACAGGAACTTTTGGAAAGTTCGGAATTTTAAGTTTCAATGGAAACAAAATAATAACTACTGGTGGTGGTGGAATGATATTAACAAATGACGAGGAGCTAGCAAGGAGAGCAAAGCATCTTACTACAACAGCAAAAGTTCCACATCCATACGAATATTTCCATGATGAAATAGGTTACAATTATAGAATGCCTAATATAAACGCAGCTTTAGGGGTCGCACAGCTTGAGAAGATTGAGGAATTTGTTGAAATTAAGAGGCAAATAGCACAAGAGTATAATGAATTTTTTAAAAAAATTGATATAAAATTTTTTGTAGAGCCAGATAATAGCCGTTCAAACTATTGGTTAAATGCTATTATTTTAGGTGACGAGAAACAGAGAGATGAATTTTTAGAGGTAACAAATAGATATGGCATTCAAACGAGACCTGCTTGGACGTTAATGTATAAATTACCTATGTATAAGAATTGTTTTAGAGTAAGCACACCGAATGCAGAATACATAGAAGGAAGACTTGTAAACATTCCAAGTGGGGTTGTTTGTGAGCAAAAAGCCTGAAATACTCTTAGTTGGTGGTGGAGGTCACTGCAAAGCTGTGATTGATGTTATAGAACAGGAGAGTAGGTTTAGAATAGCTGGAATTATAGATATGAAAGAAAGGGTAGGGCAAGAGGTCTTAGGTTATAAAATTATTGCATCAGATAAAGATCTAGAGCTTCTTAGTAAAGAATATAGATACATTTTTATTTCTATAGGTCAAATTGGAAGTTGCGAGAAGAGAAGAATCCTTTACAGAAAATGTAAGCGTTTAGGATTTTATTTTCCTAAAATAATCTCTCCCTATGCTTATGTTTCAAGATATTCTATCATAGGAGAAGGAACTATAGTTATGCATGGGGCAATTATAAACGCGGGAGTAAAAATAGGAAATAATTGCATTATAAATTCCAAGGCCTTAATAGAACATGATGCTGAGGTGGAAGATCACTGCCATATTAGCACTGGAGCTATCATAAATGGAGGAGTTAAAGTGAAAGAATGTAGTTTTATAGGCAGCAATACAACTACGAAGCAGTATACAGTAATACCCAGTAATTCGTTTATAAAAGCTGGGAGTATTATCAAATGAAGACATATATCATAGCAGAAGCTGGAGTGAATCATAATGGAGATATAGAACTTGCCAAAAGGCTTATTGACGTTGCAGTAGAAGCAGGAGCTGATGCAGTAAAATTCCAAACGTTTAAAGCAAAAGAAGTAATTAGTAAACACGCACCTATGGCAGAATACCAAAAGGAAAATGTAGCAAAAGGAGAATTCCAATTAGATATGGTTAAAAAGTTAGAGTTAACTTATGAAGATTTTGAGGAATTGAAAGACTATTGTGATGAGAAGGGAATAATGTTTTTATCTACCCCTTTTGATATTGACAGTGCAAGGTTTTTAAAAGATTTAGGACTTGAAATCTTTAAGATTCCATCAGGAGAAATAACAAATTATCCTCTTTTAAAAGAAATAGGGAGTTATAAGAAAAAAATAATACTTTCTACTGGAATGGCAGATTTAGGAGAAATAGAAGACGCTTTAGATGTTTTAATAGAAAACGGTACAAGAAAAGAAAATATAACAGTATTGCACTGTAATACTGAATATCCCACACCTTTTGGAGACGTAAATCTTAAAGCTATGCTTGCAATAAGAGAGGCCTTCAAAGTAAACGTAGGCTATTCTGATCATACTCTTGGGATAGAGGTTCCTATTGCTGCTGCTGCACTTGGGGCTACAGTCATTGAAAAACATTTTACCCTTGATAGAGGTTTACCAGGTCCAGATCATAAGGCAAGTTTAGAACCCCAAGAGTTGAAGTTTATGGTTAAAGCTATAAGAAATATAGAAAAAGCTCTTGGTAATGGAATAAAAAAACCTTCCAAATCTGAAAAGAAAAATATAAAGATAGTCAGAAAAAGTATTGTGGCTAAGAGAAACATAAAGAAAGGAGAGGTTTTTTCAGAAGAAAATTTAACCACTAAAAGGCCAGGTAACGGTATTAATCCCATGCGATGGAATGAAATAATTGGGAAAAGAGCCAGCAAAGACATTCCAAGAGACAAACTATTGACTTATGCAGATATTAAGTGGGAGTAAAATGAAAAGGAAAATCTGTATTTTTACTGGAAGTAGAGCAGAATATGGACTTTTAAAACCCCTTATGGATGAAATAAAGAACGATAATGATTTGAAACTTCAATTAGTGATTTCAGGAATGCATCTATCACCAGAGTTTGGGTTGACTTATAAAGAAATTGAAAAAGATGGCTTTGCTGTAGATGAGAAAGTAGAAATGCTTTTGTCTTCAGATACGCCAGTTGGTATTTCCAAGTCAATAGGACTTGGAATCATAAGTTATGCAGATGTATTGGAAAGATTAAAGCCTGATATTACTGTAGTATTAGGTGACCGATTTGAGGCATTAGCTTTTGCGGTAACTTCATTTACGTTGAAAATACCTATAGCACACTTGTATGGAGGAGAAATTACGATAGGTGCATTGGATGATGGTTACAGACATGCCATAACAAAGTTGGCATATCTCCATTTTACATCTACCAATGAATATAGGAAAAGGGTGATTCAACTTGGTGAAGAACCGGAAAGAGTCTTCAATGTTGGTGCTTTGGGGATAGATAATATCAAAAAAATGAATCTTTTGACTAAAAGGGAATTAGAAAAAATTTTTGGTAGAAAACTTAAGAAGCGAAATCTCTTAATAACGTTTCATCCTGTAACTTTAAGCGAACAACCTTTAGAAGAACAATTTAATGAGTTATTAAAAGCATTAGATGAGTTAAAAGATACATTGCTTATATTCACTAAATCTAATGCTGACATAGAAGGAAGAAAAATAAACCGACTTATAGATGAATATGTATCTAAGAATAAAGAAAAGGCAATAGTATTTACTAACATGGGCCAAGTTTTGTACTTATCAACGATGCAATACGTAGATGCTGTAGTTGGAAATTCATCAAGTGGTATTATAGAGGCCCCTTCCTTTAAAATTGGCACAATTAATATAGGAGAAAGACAGAAAGGAAGGATAAAAGCTAAAAGTGTTATAGACTGTGAGCCTAAGTACGAAAGTATTAAAAAGGCTTTTGATATTTTGTATTCCAAGAAATTTCAAGACTCTCTAAAGTCAGTTGAAAATCCTTATGGTAATGGTAATGCTGCAATTAGGATAAAAAAGGTGCTCAAAAATTTTCCTATTAGGAGCTTAAAGAAAAAGTTTTATGATGTGAACTATACTCTTCAAATTGAGTAGTAATCTTGCATAGAGGATATAGATATGAAAAGGTTGTTCGTAAGTGAGAATAATAGTATAAAAGATACTCTAAAAAAATTAGATAAAACAGCGGAAAAGACACTTTTTGTTGTTGATACCAATAATGTTCTTTTGGGAACTATAACTGATGGGGATATTAGAAGGCATATTATTAGAACAGGTTCTTTAGAAGGTACCATTAGAAATCTATATAATAAGAATCCCATAAAAATTTATAATAGTGAAAAGTGGGACAAAGAATATATAAAGCAACTATTCCTCAAAAATAGAATAGAGGTAATACCCATTATCAACAATAAAGGTCAAGTAATAGATTATTTAACGTGGACTCAATTTTTTTCGGAAAAAGGAAATCTCTCACTCTTTAAAGAACAATTAAATGTCCCTGTCGTTATTATGGCAGGAGGAAAAGGAACAAGACTTGCTCCAGTAACAGATGTTATTCCAAAGCCCTTAGTGCCTGTAGGAAAAAAAACAATGATTGAACATATAATAGATGAATTTAGGAAGTATGGAATAAAGAAATTTTACATCACTTTGAACTACAAGGGTAAATTGATTGAAGCTTATTTCAATAGCATTGAAAAAGATTATGATGTAAAGTTTATTTGGGAAAAAGAGTTTTTAGGAACAGCTGGTAGTTTGAAATTTTTGGATGGAGAAATAAGTGAGAATTTCATAGTTTCTAATTGCGATATAATAGTTAGAGCAAATTTCTATGAGTTATTTAACTTTCACCTCAAGAAGAATAGTTTCTTAACATCTGTAACAGCTATACAGCATTTTAGAATCCCTTATGGAGTAGTTAACACTGGAAAAAATGGGATAATACGGGAAATAAAGGAAAAACCAGAAATTACATTCCAAGTAAATACGGGGGTTTATATCCTGAATAAAAAAGTACTTGAATATATACCCCCAAGAATGTATTTTGATATGCCTGATTTAATAGGAATATTGCTTGAAAAAGCCAAACCAATTTACGCCTATCCAATAAATGAGGGAGATTACATAGATCTGGGACAATGGGAAGAGTATAAAAAGAGTATGAAAAGACTTAAAGAGGTGTTTGAAGATGTATAGTGGGAAGACTTTTTTAGCAGTTATTCCTGCTAGATCTGGAAGCAAGAGATTACCTAAAAAAAATATTCTAAGATTAAAAGGAAAACCATTAATAAGTTGGACGATAGAATCAGCATTAGGATGCGAATACATAGATGAGATTGTTGTAAGTAGTGATGATAATACGGTGCTTAGTATATCAGAAAATTACGGAATTACATCAATAAGAAGGCCTTCTGAGCTTGCTACTGATACTTCTACTACAATTGATGTTGTGAAACATGTAATTTTTAATATTAGTAGGAACTATGATTATATTATCTTACTTCAACCGACAAGCCCGCTTCGAAAGTCTGAACATATAAAAGAAGCGATAGATTTATTATTTCAAAAAGAAGCGGATGCTGTTATTAGTGTTTGTGAGGCAGAACATCATCCTTTGTGGTGTAATACTTTGCCACAAAACCATAGTATGGCCAATTTTTTAAGGAAAGATATTCTTAATAAAAGAAGTCAAGACTTACCTAAATATTATAGAATTAATGGTGCTATCTATATATGCAGAATTGACAGATTATTGATGGAGAACACTTTTTTTATAAAAAATAAAATTTTTGCATATATTATGGATAGGAAAAGCTCTATAGATATAGATGACGAAATAGACTTTAGGTTAGCGGAACTTTTGATTGAACGGCAGGGATTTACATGTCAACTTTAAGGATTTTATCAAGTCCTTTGCTCAAAAACTCTGCTATCTATACAATCGCTTCTGTTTTAAACAGTGGGACTTCTTTTTTTCTTATGCCTGTTTTAACTAGGTATCTTTCTCCAGAAGAGTATGGCATAATTTCCATGTTTCTTTTAGTTTTTTCGATTTTTAATATTTTCTCAAGTTTGAATATCCATGGAGCTATAAATAGAGTTTATTTTGAAGAGAACATAAATTTTAAAGAATATGTAGGAAATTGCTTTTTAATGGTTTTTTTAAACTTTGTATTTTTTTTTACATTTATATTCCTAACCAAAAAATTTATATCTAATATCTCGCACGTTCCTGAATTTTGGATCTTGTTAGCAGCGGTTTCTTCTATGTTTCAAGCTTTCATATTAATGAATCTATCCATTCTTCAGGCAAAGATGAGAGCTAAGAATTATGCTTTTGTGCAGATGGCATACAGTTTACTGAACATTATACTAACATTAATATTAACTGTAGAATTCTATTTTGCCTGGAAAGGTAGATTAATAGCTCAGTTCCTATCTAGTTGCATCATAGGAATCTACTCTCTTGTTACAATGAATAATTATTTGAACAACTGGAAATTAAATGTATCTTATATTCGTCATGCATTGAAATTTAGTTTACCTTTAATTCCTCATACATTAGGTGGAATGTTAATGATTATGACCGACAGATTCATAATTTCTAATTTGTTGGGTCTAAAGGAAGTAGGTATTTACACTGTAGGTCTTCAAATAGGCTTAATTATTCAGCTTATAGGACAGTCTTTTAATAAAGCCTATGCCCCTTGGCTTTTTAACGAACTAAACAAGAAGCACGAAGATACAAAGGTTAGGTTAGTAAAATTTACTTATACTTATTTTTTTGCTATCATATTATTTGCTACAATTATTGGTTTATTAGCTCCGCTCCTTGTAAGATTCTTAGTTGGGAAGGACTTTTATACTTCTTCCTCTATTGTGTTATGGATAGCTTTAGGAGGAGCTTTTAACAGTATGTATTATATGGTTACTAATTATATTTTTTATTCTTATAAAACACAATTTTTAGCCCTAATAACTTTCTTCTGTGGATTAATGAACATTTGGCTAACATATTTGTTCACTAGATACTTTGGAATAGTAGGAGCTGCTTTTTCCTATAGCTTAATATCCCTTATATTTTTTATTTTAACTTTCATTCTATCCATCAAGGTCTATAAGATGCCTTGGTTTTCATTTATAAGAAGGGTATAAGATGAAATCTCTGTTAGATTTTGAAAATAGACATAAAGTAACATTGGAGAAGATAGAAGAATGGAACTATTTAAGGTTTTGGATTGGTTATTATTTTAACAGAGGAACAAGTATTTCCGATAGCTATACAGAATCAAAAAAACTAATAGATATTTTATCCAAAAAAATGACAAAGGCTTTCTCGTTGCTTAAACAAACTTTCTTCGGAGCTAAACATTGGTTCAGGAAATATGATTTCATCTTCTTTAGCGATTCTAATGAAAGAAAGTTAATTAATGGCTTATATAAAGATAAAATTGCTGATGATATTATAGATAGGTTGCCTGGAAAAACTTTATTAATAGAGCTTCCTAATGATGTTCATTATAAATATGTGTATTCAAAATATATTACAAGCGAATCTTTACTTTTATTGCTTTCACTATTTATAAAATTCTTCGTCAGAGAAAACAATTTAAGCAGTCTATCATCTATTCTTAGCAAAGAAGGTATAAAAGTAAACTTAGGAGAGCTCACTAAGAAATTTAAATCAAGATATCTTGTTTACAAAACTCTATTAAAAGTATACAGACCTAAAGCTGTTTTTGTCAATTGCAGTTATTGTAGACCATATTTGATAAAAGCTGCTCATGATTTGAATATAAAAGTTGTTGAAATCCAACATGGTGTAATAAATGATAAACATTATGGGTACGTTTCTTATTTGAATTTGAATAGAGAATACTATCCAGATATTCTTTTGTCTTTTGGTAGAAGAGAGAAGAAGATTAAAAACTTACTAATAAACCAAGTAATCCCTATTGGAAGCTATTATCTTGATTTTGTTAAAAATAATTTTAATTATGACAACGATCTTATAAAGTTAACATCTCAGTATAAAGTCGTATTTGGTGTCACCTTACAAGATTTAGATTGGACTTTTAAAAGTATGATAAATTTTATTAAGGCTCTGGCTAACCAAAGAAAGGATTATCTGTTTATTTTAATCCCAAGAAAGAGAAAAGTTAGCACTGAATTACTGAAAGGGAATAAAAATATCATAGTAAGAGAGGATTTTTATAAAACCATTATGCATTGTCATATACATGTTACTTTGTATTCAACTTGCTGTTTGGAAGCACCTTATTTGGGAGTGCCTAATATTCTAATAAATACAAAAAGTTTTGCCTCAAAGCATTATAAAAATCTTCTTCCACCTCTTTATACTAAGATTGTGGATACCACAGACGAGTTTTTTAGAGCTACTGAAGAACTATTAAAACTCAACAAAGATGAAATAGTAAAATGCCATAAAGATTTTTTTGTTAAATATGAAAATAATATCAAAAAGGCTGTGCCGTTAATTTTGTCAAAAATCAACAAAGCTTAAATTTTGGAGGATATGATGGATAGAAAATTAAAGTATAAAGAGTTTGCAGATAAAGAAAAGTTACCTGTTTTTATGAAACCAGTCTGGCTAAATGCAGTATGCGAGAAAGATATGAAGTGGGATGTAATTTTATATGAAAAAGGAGGGAAAATTTGGGGAAGTTTTGTTTACGTTATTCAAAAAAAATACGGCTTTACGTTAATCCGATTACCTAAACTTACTCCATTCTTGGGGCCTTATATTAAATATCCACCAGGCCAAAAATATTATAGGAAACTTGCATGGGAAAAACAAATAATGAGTTATTTTATAAATAATCTTCCATATTTCAATTTCTTTAATATTAATTTTCATTACTCTATAACTAATTGGCTCCCATTCTTTTGGAGAAAGTTTAATCAAACTACACGCTATACTTATGTGATAGAAAAGCATCAAAGTTTGAATACCCTGCGCAACGAATTCGAGACAGATATAAGAAGAAGAATAAAAAAAGCGAAAAATTTGGGTATTGAAGTTTATGAAGGAGAAGATATAGATAAGTTTTATACTCTTAATTTGTTGACTTTTAAAAGAAAAGGTTTAAAAATACCATATAATCTAAATTTTGTTAAAAGGGTATATTTTTCTCTAAAAGAGGAAGGCCTAGTCAAATTACTATTTGCAAAGTTTAAAAATAAGGAAATAGCTACTGCATTTTTGGTTGAAGATGAAAATACTGTATATTACATCATGGGTGGAATTGACCCATCAGAAAAAGAATTAGGAGCTATGGACCTAATTCTGTATACTTCTATTGAGTATGCACTATTAAAAAATAAGAATTTTGATTTTGAAGGCAGCATGATTGAAAATATTGAAAAATACTTTAGAAGTTTTGGTAGTATACAAAAATCATATTATAACATTTATAAAATAAACTCTAAATTGTTAAGAATACTGTGGTGTATGATGAGAGGATGATAAATGAAAATTAAAGTAAAAATTCCGGCAAATAACATAGAGGAAAGAAAATATATTATTAGTGTTATTTTAGGAGAATTTTTGGGGTTAAAACATATTATAAGCATTGAAAGTGTAAAAAATTACGAGTTGATTCTGCCAAATGGAAATAAATTGATCGTGGAAGACCATTTCTTTTCTAACTTTCCACAGAATTTGGAATATCTGCAAAAGGAGAATATACCAGATAAAGCGAGATACGCAGAAATTGCATTTACTGTAGAGGATGATATACCCATAATTTTCGGAAATTCAAAAATAGAAGTTTATACATTTAAACATAAAACTGTAATTTGCGGAATTGATATATTTGCCTCCTCATTTTTTATGTTAACAAGATGGGAAGAATATGTAAATAAGATAAGAGATAAGCATAACAGATTCCCAGCATTTGCAAGTTGGGCGTTTAAAAACAACCTTTTAGATAGACCAATAGTAAATGAATATACAGAGATGCTATGGAATATTCTAAAATTTTTAGGCTGTAGACAGAAAAGAAGAGAACGAAAATTCCAATTGATTTTAACCCATGATGTTGATCACGCTTATAAATATAAAAATGTTTTTTCTGGGTTAAAGGAAATAGTAGCTCACCTGATCAAGAGAAGAAGTATTAGTCAGGCTATATTAGATATACTTAATAAAATAAAATTTCACTTATCCTTATGTAATGACCCTTACGATACATATAACTATTTGATGGACATAAGTGAAATTTTAGGGGTAAAATCATATTTTTTCTTGCATTCAAGTAAACATGCTAATCAAGATGTAGATAATAATAAATACCTTAGAAAAATAGTTGAAAAAATTATTAACAGAGGTCATTTAATAGGATATCATCCGAGCTATAATTCTTATAACAATCTAGAAATATTTATGAAAGATAAGCGAAAGATAGAAGAAATTATAAATTGTGAATTAAAATTTGGAAGACAGCATTACTTAAGATTTGAAGTCCCAACTACTTGGCAAATATGGGAAAACGCAAAAATGGAATGGGACTCTAGTTTAGGCTACGCTGATAAAGAAGGATTCAGATGTGGAACTTGTTATCCTTTCAGTACATTCAATATTTTGTCTAGAAAACCTCTCAAGCTGATAGAGAAACCTTTAGTAGTTATGGATGGAAGCTTAGTAAATTACCAGAAATTAAGACCTTCAGAAGCAAGGGATAGGATAAAGAACTTAGTTCAAATAACTAAAAGATATAACGGAGAATTTGTTATATTGTGGCATAACAGTAGTTTTGGGAGTTTTTGGAAGCAATATGACAAAGTTTATGAAGATGCTTTGAAGGAGGCGAGTAGATCTAAGGACTAAGTAAATTTTTAACTTAGTAGATAAAATAACCTTGTAATAGTCTTTGACTCGTTTAGATCAACGGTAACAAACAGGAATGTTGTGTTCAAAAAGAGGAAAGAGTTAAAATACATGACATGAGCATGAGCTGGAAAAAGTACAACAGAAGGAGAAGCGAAATCCTAATTGGTCCAGAAATTCTTGCAATATAGGCTGGTAAAAGGGGAGTACAACTTGAAAGAGTTACCGCAGGTAGAAGAATTACCTGATGAGTTTGTAATAATACTTGACTCATCTGGGTTGAGGATGACCAACAGAAGGAAGTAGATGAGGAAAAGTAGGGTAAGAGGCCGAGGAAAGGATGGGTAAAGATACATGTAGCGTTTTATTTGCATACCAAGCAAGTAGTGGAGCTTGAAATAACAGAAGAGGGCTGTAGAGCTTTAAGAAGAAACCGGAAAAGATAAAAAGGTAATAGCACATGACACTCACGATTTTTCGGTACATGGGAAAGAGAGGATAGAGGCGGCGGTGATGGTTAGGAGAAGGGTGAGATAAGGGGTGACCCTTACGAGGACAGAGTTATTCGGGCGATAAGGAGAGGTAAAAGGAAATGGAAGGAGTTGATAGTCTATGCTAAACGACGCTTGTAAAAGACTTTTTTCAGTCCTTAATATGTGAACATTAGGAAAGAAATAGTGTTTAACGATAGTCTATATATTTCAGGCTATGAGTTCGGTGCAGGAGGTATAATAAAATGCTTATCAGTTAGGGGTTGGCGGAAGAATTTTTATTGGACAAAGCAATAGGTTTATGCAGTTTTGTGGATACTCTCAGTCAGAATTTTAAAGTTATTCTGGTGTGTGGGGAATTGAAATGATGATTCTCTGGTTTATTTTATTTATATTTTTAAATATACCGCTAATAGGGGAATTAGTTATCTATCATTACAATCTTAATCATTATATTATGAACATGAGTATTTCTCCTCAATTACTATTAAATCACCTTTTTTTTAATTTTCTATTCATCATTGTATCATATTTATTTTATAGAAAACTCAGGCTTAATATCAGACCTGTGAACGACAAAAGATTTGAGACCAAACATTTTCAGATCGCGTACAAGACTATTCTTTTTCTCATTATTATTATTTTAATTTTCATCTTCCTATTTATAGGTAGACTATTTTTATTTGAGCATATAGATAGAGGTAAAATAAGAACATCTCTCGGGATTTTGGGACCTATTTATACCTGGATTATAATTTATCTGTTACCTGCTTTAATTTTTTATATATCTCTTCTATATAAGAAGTTAAAGCAAACGACTATTAAAATAAAATTAGAACTTCTTAGTACTTATA
>JALVKE010000128.1 GCA_027028005.1 Persephonella sp.
CGTTAAAAGAGGGTTATAGAACAAAAGATCTCTCTTCGTTTGGCGCAAAAGAGGTTTGCTCAACAGGTGAGATGGGATCAATCATAGCAGAATATGTATCAATGGACGAATGAAAACATTAACTCTTGCTTCCATTTATGAACTTCAAGGTTTAAAAGAGGATGCCCTTGAAATTTACAAAGAGATATTAAAAGAAGAACCTGATAATCAAGAAGCGAAAATTGCTATAAAAAGACTTTCGGGTATTCGTAAAAAATTTTCCGGAGTTAATGAGGAGATGAAAGAGTTTTTTATCAAAATGGATAGCGAAGTAGAGTTTTTAGAATTTGAGAGGTGGCTTGCTAAATTATGGATCTAAAAAATATTATATTATCGAAGTTTAATTTAATTTAGATATAATACGCGACCAATTCTCTATGAGATATTTTTTATAAGGATAAGATATGCCAAAAATGAAAAGTGTTAAAGGTGCTGTAAAGCGTTTTAAAATTAAGAAAAGTGGCAAAATAAAGCGAGGAACTGCCTTTAGAAGTCACATTTTAACTAAGGTTAATGGGAAACACCACCGTGCAAATAGAAAGCAGAGATATGTATCTAAGGCAGATGCTTCCAATGTTAGAGAGATGATTGTAAACTAAAAGAGGCTACTCCTATGGACAACTTAGGACAAGTTCAAGTAGAAAACTTGACACCTATTCTTAAAAAGAGATGGTAAAGGAAAAAAATGAGAGTAAAAACAGGAACAGTAAGAAGAAGACGACATAAAAAAATTTTAAAACAGGCAAAAGGTTTCTATAGCGGAAGAAGAAAACATTTTAGAAAAGCAAAAGAGCAACTTGAACGCTCACTGGTATATGCTTATAGAGATAGACGGCAGAGAAAGAGGGATTTTAGAAAACTTTGGATTATAAGAATTAATGCAGGTGCCAGACTTCACAATATGAACTATTCAACATTTATGCATGGATTAAAAGTTGCAAATATTGAATTGGATAGAAAAATATTAGCAGATATGGCTATGAATGCTCCAGAGAGTTTTGCAAAACTTGTAGAGGTATCAAAAGAGGCTCTTTCACAACAGAATTAACACCATTCTATAGATGGTGTTATCTATAATTTCCAATCGATAGGTTCTATTCCCTTTGAAACAAGAAAACTGTTTGTTCTCGAAAATGGTTTACTTCCAAAAAAACCTCTATGTGCAGATAGTGGTGACGGGTGAGGACTCTTAATAATATGATGTCTATCCATATCTATTGATAAACCTTTTTTCTGAGCATAAGCTCCCCATAAAATAAATACTATATTGTTAAGCTTTTTATTTATTATCTCTATAATTTTATCTGTAAAAATCTCCCAACCTTTTCCCTTATGGCTATTTGGTTTCCCTGCCTCAACAGTTAGGACAGCATTTAGAAGTAGAACCCCTTGATTTGCCCACGGTTGCAGATAACCGGTATGAAAATTATTAATCCCCAAATCATTGAGTAGCTCATTGTATATATTAATTAGAGATTTAGGTAGAGGTTTGACATTGGGAAGAACAGAAAAGCATAATCCGTGAGAGTGTCCTAT
>JALVKE010000129.1 GCA_027028005.1 Persephonella sp.
AAGATGAATTTATTAGTGTTGAACATATTTTTCTTGCAATATTAAAACTTGGTGAAACTGATAAAATAAATCAGATTTTTTCAAAATATGCTATAAATGAGCAAAGCTTTTTAAACTCATTAACAAAAATAAGGGGGGAGGAGAAAGTGACGAATCCAAATCCAGAAGCAACAATGAAAGCATTGGATAAATTTACTGTAAATTTAACTCAAAAAGCAAGAGAAGGAAAATTAGATCCTGTAATTGGAAGAGATGAAGAAATAAGAAGGGTAATTCAGGTTTTATCAAGAAGAACTAAAAATAATCCTGTTTTGATTGGAGAGCCAGGTGTTGGTAAAACTGCTATTGTTGAAGGTTTAGCATTAAGAATTGTGAACAAAGATGTTCCCGAAGGTTTAAAAGATAAAGAGATTTTAGCGCTTGATATGGGAGCATTAATAGCTGGTGCAAAATATAGAGGTGAATTTGAAGAGAGATTGAAAGCTGTTTTAAAAGAAATACAAAAATCAGAAGGTAAAATAATTTTATTCATTGATGAGCTTCACACAGTTGTAGGAGCAGGGGCTGCAGAAGGTGCAATGGATGCAGGTAATCTATTAAAACCAATGCTCGCAAGAGGGGAATTGCATTGTATTGGTGCAACAACTTTAAATGAATATAAAAAATATATTGAAAAAGATCCAGCTTTAGAAAGAAGATTTCAGCCAGTTTTAGTTAGAGAACCAAGTGTTGAAGATACAATTTCCATTTTAAGAGGATTAAAAGAAAGATATGAAAATCACCATGGAGTAAGAATTAAAGATTCAGCATTAGTAGCAGCTGCAGTTTTATCTCATAGATATATAAGTGATAGATTTTTACCAGATAAAGCAATAGACCTTATAGATGAGGCAGCTGCAAGATTAAGAACAGAAATGGATAGTATGCCAAGTGAGCTTGATGAAATATCAAGAAAAGTTATGCAGTTAGAAATTGAAGAGGCTGGTTTGAAAAAAGAAAAGGATGAGGCAAGCAAGAAACGTCTTGAAATGATAAGAAAAGAACTTGAGGAACTTAAAAAGAAGAAACAGGAACTTGAAGAGCAGTGGAGAATCGAGAAGGCTCAAATTGAAGAGATAAGAAAATTGAAAAAAGAGATTGAAGATACAAAAATTGAAATAGAAAGAGCAGAGAGAGAATATGATTTAAATAGGGCTGCTGAATTAAAGTATGGAAAATTAACAGAGCTTGAAAGAAGATTAAAAGAACTTGAAAGCAAAGTATCATTTAAATTAATAAAAGAAGAAGTTGATGAAGAAGATATTGCATTGATAGTAAGTAAATGGACTGGAATTCCTGTATCTAAATTGTTAGAAGGTGAAAAAGAAAAATTGATGAATCTTGAAAAATATATACATAAACGAGTTGTTGGTCAAGATGAAGCTGTTAAAGCGGTCTGTGATGCTATTATAAGGGCAAGAGCAGGACTTAAAGATCCAAATAGACCAATTGGAAGCTTTATATTCCTTGGACCAACTGGAGTTGGGAAAACTGAACTTGCAAAGGCATTAGCAGAAGCATT
>JALVKE010000130.1 GCA_027028005.1 Persephonella sp.
CGCGCATCAAAGTAGTTTTCCCCACCCTCCGTGCACCTCTGAGTATAATAACTTCAGGCCTCTCAATCCATTTAAGGATCTGCTTTTTTAGATTTCTTTTAACTTTCACGGGGTAATTTTAAAATATTTGTTAAAAAATCACAAGGTAATCTTTATACACATTACAAAAGATTTTTTTAGAATACCTCCCCTTAAAAATTTCACTGTTTTCTTTGAATACAGGATTGCCTTGCTTATAAATACTTATATCTGTATATACGTATTTAAGTAAATCATTATATAAGGTTATGCTGTAATACGTAAATAAATATTTCGGTACATTCTATGATATTTAAAAATAAGGATTACATCTCTCTTATAAAAGTTGGGCTATATCGTCAAATACATCCATGCAACCCCGACTCTGTAGAATTCTCTCGAGCTTTCTAAGCTTCCTAACCTTCAAACTCGTAGGATTAACTCAAATGTCCAGATGGACTCTGGTGAGAAAACGCTTTATAGATCTAAGTGTTTTTATATAAATATAAACATTGATCCAACTCCATGATAAAATCCCATCTCTGCTCCTGATACCGTTCTATAGTAGTGTATCTTCTTCTACTCAAATACCTCTCTCAAAACAAGATAAACAAAATTCTCTACCTCTTTCCCTATATCTGGAGCTTGATACTCTCATTTATACCCAATAAGTGATTCTAAAATCAATGAAGTGATTTGAGGCCTTTCACAAGCTATATCAAAGGATTTATACCAAATAGGGCATCCCCTCAAAGGAGCACAAAATACGTAATGGGAATTCACAAGTGGAAGCGAAGAGTTGACGATTAAATAAATCGGGAAAAACACGGAGAGAATAATCGGTTACCGTTATAACCTGATGTTTATTACCATACAGGTTTGTTTGGATAAATTCTTAAAATTTGGAAGACTGGTGATTATGATGTCAAACGTATAAAGCGGTGTTGCGAGATTCTCCTGTGGGAGCAATCTTCAGATGTCTCCTAAATATGTATGTATATATACATACATATTTAGGAGCTATCTGAGAGAGTTATAACTTTGTAGATTCAATCACAGAAGTTGATTTTCATCCTATTTAATTGTATGATGTATATATACATCATACAATTCCATAACAACAATTTTTAAAACACCAAGATTGACTATGAAAAGACTTTATCAAACCAAAAGGAGAAAAAAATCCATAAACCTTCCCCAATCTATTCTTAGGGATCTATCCACAGAGCAGTACATATCTCAGAAAATTTTGAAAGAAGTCTTTAACAAATACTATTCCATCTTAAATGAAGAGATAGGTATCTCTAAATTCTCCCAGTTTAAAAAATATCTCGTGGACGCTAAAATAGTGAGAATTCAAGAGGTCGGACATAGGAATGTTTACATTCCCCAGGTAGAAAATATTTTCAAAAAAGTCCTTTACTTTCGAAAGAATTCCTTTCTCTCCCACTTCACTGCTTTGTATCTCCACCAGCTTACTCTCGAGAATCCAAGGAAAATATATGTTTCCTACGAAGAACCAGTTAGAAAGAAGAAACCCAAC
>JALVKE010000131.1 GCA_027028005.1 Persephonella sp.
CCTGGGAAAAAGGATTAAAGTCTACATACTACTGCTTCATAGATAAAACTGTTAAAGGTGAAAAATACACTCAAAAAGTTAACAAACGTGGTGAAAGAAGAGGTTTTGGCTTAAGAAAAGCTAAACAAAATCAGATTAATAAACAGGAAGAAGATTTAGAAAAGCTCGAGAAGATGGCAAGAGAAAAGTACGGAGATGAAGTTGTAGATAAGGTAAAATCTGGAAATATTGATGCCTGTCCAACAGACCCACTTTTAAACAAAATTTGCCCAAGCTGCGAATAAATTGCAAAGCCTGCCAATTGGCAGGCTTTTTATTTTGATTAAAGATCTATCCACCTTTTTGTTATATCTTGATAGCTATCTATTCTTCTGTCTCTAAAAAAAGGCCAGACAATCCTTGTTTCTTTTATAGCTTTTAGATCAATTTCTGTAATAAGAATTTCTTCTTTATCTACAGAAGCTTTTTTAATAACTTCTCCATAAGGGTTTGATATAAAACTCTGTCCCCAAAACTCTATACCGCTGTTTCCATCTGGCGAAGGTTCAAAACTGACTCTATTAACAGCAACAATATAACAGCCATTGGCAACTGCATGTCCTTTTTGAACTGTTTCCCATGCATTATACTGACTTTCTCCATAATCTTTTTTTTCCTCAGGAAGCCAGCCTATAGCTGTAGGATAAAAGATAATATCTGCTCCTTTTAGGGCTGTGAGCCTTGCAGCTTCAGGATACCATTGATCCCAACATATAAGTGTTCCAATATTTCCATACCTTGTTTGAAAAACTTTATATCCTAAATCCCCAGGGGTAAAGTAGAATTTTTCATAAAAGTGTGGATCATCTGGAATATGCATTTTTCTATAAATTCCTGCTAAACTTCCTTTATCATCTATGAGAGCAACAGTGTTGTGATAAATGCCTTTAGCCCTTTTTTCAAAAAGACTTGCAATAATTATACTAGAGTTATCTTTAGCTATTTTTGAAAGTTTTTTGATTGTTTCATTATTTTCATCTATCTTCTCAGCATACTTAAAATAATCCCAATCTTCTACCTGACAGAAGTATCTTGTTTTGAAAAGTTCCTGTGTGCATATAATCTGTGCTCCATTTTTTGAAGCTGTTTCTATCATATTTAAAGCTTTTTCTTCATTTTCTTTTATATCTTTACTACAAGAGTGCTGAATGAGAGCTATGGATACTTTATCCATTTGTTACCTCTATATTTTCTAGTAACTCCTCAAGTTTCAATATTTTAACAACTTCGAAGAATAAATCAGGGGGATTTTCTAGGGTTATTTTAAATTCTTTTTTCCATAGAGTATATAAAAGCTTAACCCCTTCTGTATCTATAAACTTTGGACATTTAAATTCTATATGAATATTTTTTTTGCCCTTTTTTTCCAGTACTTTTCTTATAGCGATAGATTTCTGATAATTTAAATCTCCATTTATTGTAAAAATAATTTTATCCTCTGTTACACTAAAATTCATGATACTTTCCTCGCTTCTCTATATTCTTTCTGGACTTTTTTCTTTATTTTTTTTGCCATCTCTGAGAAAACCTGTATCTCTTTAAAATCATAGTCATCAAATACTTTTTGCATTCTTAGATAATCTTTTTCTCTATGAAAAAGAGGCATAAGTCCAGAAAATATAAAACCTATTTCTTTTAATTTTGAAACAAATTCTTTTATCTCAGGTCTTTCTAATGGTAGATCTACGTAAATACTTTTTATCCCTTTTTTTGAAAGTGTTTTTGTTTTCTCCTTTATTCTTTCAATGAAATCTTTTCCAAAAGATTTCACTACAATAACAGCATGATTAAAGTTATAGTTTATAACTAAAGATAACGTACTTTTATCTTTTAACTGATACACTTTTTTAGGAAGGTTTGTTACCTCTATGCCTAAGTTTTCATAAATCTCTCTTAGTATCTTTGAATACTCCTTTGGTAGATAGACTTCTACATTTTTTCTTTCAACAAGAGGTAAAAAATCTATAACGACAGAAATTCTTTGCTGTTTATGTTCAAATCCTTTATACTTTGCAGGAGGAAAGATACCAAGAACAAGAGCTGTTGATTTAAAACCATACTTTGCATTTACTCTCTGACTTACTGTATGAACAGTAACAGCTTCTCCAAATAAGCCAAGAAGACCTTTAGCTTTTGCCATATCAATAAGAGCTTTCATCATCATTTTCATAATACCTTTTCCCCTATGTTTAGGGGAAACAACAACCTCTCCAACTTCTCCAATATTTGAGTCTGTGGACATTAAAACAGCAAAGTAGCCAACAGCCTCTCCTTTTTCTGTTCTAACTATAACCCCAAATTTTTTTCCTTCTCTCAATGCCTGTTTTATTTTGTCTGGATAGTACATCTCTTCCTTTGGATATGTATAACCGTAGGAACGATATATAAGTCTTGATATATCTTCTGCATCATCTTCAGTTACTGGAGCTATTGTATACTCAACAGCTTTTCCAGGTTCTACCTTTATCTCTTCCTCTTTAAATAGCTCTAAAATATGGGAATGTTTTATTCTTTTTATTATTCTAAACTCTTTTCCTTCTCTTCCTTTTAAAAAGAAAAGAAACTCATCTGCCATATGCTTTACAATTTCAAAACCGGCCCCATCAAAGTTTAACTCTCTTTTTACCTTTTCAGGAGAGTATTTGTGCCTTTCAGGATCAAAGGGTTCCCCAAGTTCGTGAATAACAACTTCTATCTCATTTAATGTTGTATTTATCGAAAACTGAAATGTTGCCTTTTCTTCTGGTTCAAATGCAAACAGGACAATATCTGTAAGAATTTCATCTGTAGCTAATGAAAGCTCCTTAGCTTCCTTTTCTCCAAGACCAGATAGAAGGCTGTATTTATATACAAAATCAACTGTTGGTTCTATGATAGATATATCGTTAGGTAAAGAAAATGTAAGACTCATAACAATCTCCTAAATATCTGGGTGCTACAATATAATTTAAGGCTTTATTTTATAGAATGTAGTTTTGAAATTAACATGAAATACTTTCTTTATTTTCTTCAGCTATTTCAACAGCTTTTATCATAGCTTTAGCCTTGTTAACTGTTTCTTCATACTCTTTTTCTGGTATTGAGTCTGCAACAATTCCAGCTCCTGCCTGAATGTAGATATTGTCTTTTTGAACAATTGCTGTTCTAATGGCGATAGCTGTGTCTATATTTTTATCAAAAGATATATATCCAACAGCTCCTGCATAAGGACCTCTTTTTTCAGGCTCTAACTCCTCTATTATCTGCATAGCCCTTACTTTTGGAGCACCACTAACAGTTCCTACCGGAAATACAGATTTTAAAACATCTAAAGGATGCATATCTTCTCTAAGTTCTCCAGAAACATCAGAAACTATATGCATAACATGGGAGTAATTTTCTATATACATAAATCTATCTACTTTTACAGAACCTGCTTTAGCAACTTTCCCTACATCATTTCTTGCTAGATCAACAAGCATTAAATGCTCGGCTCTTTCTTTTTCATCAGATAAAAGATTTTCCTTTAAAGCTTTATCTTCCTCTGGAGTTTTTCCTCTAGGTCTTGTTCCTGCTATTGGTTTTGTAAGTATCTTTCCGTTTATCACTGATACAAGGATCTCAGGAGATGATCCTATAAGTTTTATATCTCTTAAATCAAGATAGAAAAGGTATGGAGAGGGATTTATAGCTCTAACAGATCGGTAAACATTTATAGGATCTGTTTTTAGCTTTTTATAAAATCTCTGAGATATAACAACCTGTATAATATCTCCTTCTCTTATGTAGTACTTGCATTTTTCAACAGCTTTTATAAAATCTTCTTTTTTAAAGTTTGATTTCCATTTTTCGATTTTTACATCCTTTATATTCTTTAATGAAAGTCTGTCTATTTTAATCTCATTACAGAGTTTTTTTTCTATTCTCTCTATACGATTTATAGTTTCTCTGTATAGATCTTCAACAGATGTTTCATTATCAATAATAGCTGATACAATTATTTTTATACTGTTTTTTACATTATCAAAAGCAACTACTTCATCACTTAAGAAAAAATAAATATCTGGTAGCTGAAGTACATCTGGTTTTGCATCAGGGACAGGCTCATAAAAACTTATAACATCGTAGGATACATAACCTACAAGGCCACCCCAGAATGGTGGCAAATCCTTAATTTTTGCTGGCTTAAATCTATCTATATACTCTTTTAACTCTCCAATAGGATCATTGGTTTTTTTACATTTTATCTTTCCATTATCATAAAACTCTACAAACTCCTCTTTTGTTTTTATATAAACAGGCAAAGAAGAACCTATAAAGGAGTATCTTCCTACATTCTCTCCTTTTTCAACACTTTCAAACAGAAAGTTAAATCTTTCTGGGGAGTAAAGTTTTAAAAATACTGAAAGGGGAGTATCTATATCAGATAAAATCTCTTTATAGACAGGGATAACGTTAAATTCTTTAGATAAATTTTTAAACTCTTCAAGTGTTAGATTTATAGACATACTTTTACCTGCTTTTTGTTAAATATTATAGCAGTTAAAAGGAGAATATTAAGAAATAAAGCAGGCTTTTAAGCCTGCTTTTTATCTTAAACCACCTGCAATAGCTGGAATTATTGCAACAACATCTCCATCTTTTAAAGGAGTATCTTTACCTTGTAAAAATCTTATATCTTCATCATTAACAAAAAAGTTAACAAATTTTCTTATTTCCCCATTTTCATCTACAAGTCTTTCTTTTATACCAGGAAACTCCTGTTCTAGCTTCTCTATTAACTCTCCAATTGTTGAAGCTTCTACCTGAACTTCACCTTGACCCTGTGTAACTCTTCTTAATGCAGTTGGTATTCTAACAGTTACTACAGCCATTTTGACCTCCTGATTATTTATTTGCAGTTTCACCTATCACTTTCTCTTTAAACTCTACAAGAGAAGGTTTTATATGAATAGGCTTTTTAACTTTTCCTTCTAAAACTTCCATTGTTTTGTAACCATTTCCTGTTATATATGCAACAACAATTTCATCTTGGTCAAACACTCCTGCTTCAGCAAATTTCTTTAAAACTGCTATTGTTGTTCCACCTGCTGTTTCCGTAAATATCCCTTCTGTTTTTGCAAGTAATTTCATTCCTTCAATAATCTCCTCATCTGTAGCTATCTCAATACTTCCATTGCTCTCTTTTGCCACCTTTACAGCATAAGGACCATCAGCAGGATTTCCAATGGCTATAGATTTTGCTATCGTATTTGGCTTTTCAGGAATAATCCAGTCTCTCCCTTCTTTAAATGCTTTGTATATAGGACTGCATCCTGCAGCCTGTGCTCCGTACATTCTTGGAGGATTATCAGATATAAGACCTACCTCCTTTAGTTCATTGAATCCTTTCCATATTTTTGTGTATAAAGAACCTGATGCAAGAGGTGCAACAATAGCTCCTGGAGCTTTCCATCCAAGCTGCTCAGCAACTTCAAAAGCAAGGGTTTTAGAACCTTCTGAGTAAAAAGGTCTAACGTTTATGTTAACAAATGCCCATCCAAACTCATTAGCTATCTCAGAAGAAAGTCTGTTAACATCATCATAGTTTCCATCTACAGCAACAACAGTTGGATCAAATATAAGAGATCCAATTATCTTATTTGTTTCAAGGTTTGAAGGAATAAAAACGTAGCAGTTCATACCTGCAGCTGCTGCGTTTGCAGAAACAGAGTTTGCAAGGTTTCCTGTGGATGCGCAGGCTGCTGTATCAAAACCAAACTCTTTAGCTTTTGAAAGGGCAACTGCAACAACTCTATCTTTAAAAGATAGAGTTGGATGATTTACAGAGTCATCTTTTATGTAAAGGTTGTTTAATCCAAGCTCTCTTCCTAAATTTTCAGCCTTTACTAAAGGAGTAAAACCAGCTGTAAGTCCTACAGTAGGGTTATCAACAGGGAGAAGATCAACATATCTCCATAAACTTTTTGGACCACTTTCAATCTTTTCTTTTGATATATTTTTCTTTATATAATCATAATCATATTCTATCTCTAGGGGACCAAAACAAAACTCACAGACATGTATAGGTTCTATAGGATACTCTTTTCCACATTCTTTACATTTAAGTCCTTTAACTTTTGCCATTTATTTGTAAACCTCCGAAAGAAGAATATATTTTAGGATATCTATTATATTATAAATTTAAATAATACTCTGGAAAATATGCTAAAATAAGGAAAATTTCCAGATATCTGTATTTAAATTTCACAAAACCAGTAGGAGGTCTCAAAATAGATGTTTAACGAACTATCAATAGAAGAAGCCTTAACCTTTGATGACGTTTTACTCCTTCCAAGGAAATCTGACGTCTTACCTCACGAAGCAGATGTTAGTTCGTATTTAACTCCTAGAATAAAATTGAACATTCCTATTGTTTCAGCGGCAATGGATACAGTAACAGAACATAGATTAGCAATAGCTTTGGCGAGAGAAGGTGGCATTGGAATTATACACAGAAATATGTCTATAGAAGAACAGATGAGAGAGGTTGAAAGGGTAAAGAAAGCAGAATCTGGAATGATAACAGAACCAGTTACAATAAAACCAGATCAGACTGTAAAAGAAGCTTTAGAAATAATGGCAAACTACAAAATATCTGGGGTACCTGTTGTTGATGATGAAGGAAAGCTTATTGGTATTTTAACAAATAGAGATCTTAGATTTTTACATAAAAAGGATTATAACAAACCTGTTTCTGCATTTATGACAAAAGCTCCTTTAATCACAGCAAAAGAAGGAACTTCCTTAGAAGAAGCAATGGAAATTCTCCAAAAATATAAAGTAGAAAAACTTCCTGTAGTGGATGAAGAAGGAAGATTAAAAGGTCTTATTACGATAAAAGATATTATAAAAAGAAAGCAGTATCCTAATGCATGTAAAGATGAACTTGGAAGACTTAGAGTTGGTGCAGCTGTTGGAACAGGTCCTGATACTATGGATAGGGTTGCTGCACTAGTTGAAGCAGGAGTTGATGTTATTGTTGTTGATACAGCTCATGGTCACTCAGTAAGAGTTTTAGAAACGGTTGAGAGAATAAGAGGAGAGTATCCTGATCTAAATATTGTAGGTGGAAATATAGCTACTCCTGAAGCTGCTGAGGATCTTATTAAAGCAGGTGCTGATGCTGTAAAGGTCGGAGTTGGTCCTGGTTCTATTTGCACAACAAGAGTTGTGGCAGGAATAGGTGTTCCACAGATAACTGCAGTAGCAAAATGTGCTGAAGTGGCTCATAAGTATGGAAAAACAGTGATAGCTGATGGCGGTATCAGATACTCTGGAGATATTGTTAAGGCAATAGCTGCAGGCGCTGATACAGTTATGCTTGGAAGTTTATTTGCAGGGACAGAAGAGTCTCCAGGAGAGAGAATATTCTTCCAGGGAAGAGCTTATAAAGTATACAGAGGAATGGGTTCCCTTGGAGCTATGAAAGCAAGATTTTCATCTGATAGGTACTCCCAGGAAAATCTTGAAAAGTTTGTTCCTGAAGGAATAGAGGGAAGAATTCCATTTAAGGGACCTTTAGCAGATGTTGTATATCAGCTTGTAGGTGGATTAAGATCTGGAATGGGATACACAGGAAGTAGAACAATCAAAGACCTTCAAGAAAATGGGAAGTTCATAAAGATAACAAATGCAGGGCTAAGAGAAAGCCACGCTCATGATGTTTACATAACTCAGGAGGCTCCAAATTACTGGATTGACTAATATTGGAGGTGGTATAAATGGCTAGACCATTTATAATATACATAGCAGCTGGGGCTTTTATATTAACAGCCGCTCTTGTTGTTATCTTTTTAGTTAAAGAGGGAATTAAAAACTTTAGTCAGAATAACAATAATCAAAACCCTGGATAAGAGGTTATAGATGAAAAAAAACTTTACTCCTTTTGATATGCTCCTTACACAGGAGCTTACTAATCTACAGAGATTTATTATAAAAGCACCATTAGGTAGTGATGAATTTTGGAGCCAGTGGCAGGAAAAGGTTGGAGAGATAATAATAACAAAAGCTGCTGTGAGAAGAGCTTTAAAGACAAATAAAAATGTTCTTTCTGAAGATGAAGTGCTAAAACTCTCTTCCCTTCTTGATGCGTATAGAGAGATAGCAACATACTTAGAACTTTTAAGACAAACAGCCTTAAAAGTAAGAGGTATAGACCCTTCCTCTTGGGATATTTTTGATGGAATAGAGGGAGAAAGCTCAGAAAACGATAACGAAGACGATATGCCATTTTAAGAAGGCGAAAAACTTCGCCTTTTTCTTTTGCTAAAATAAGTATCATTAAGCTCTCTTCTAGGAGTTTTTATGAAAAAGTTTCTTATCTTACTAATTTCTACCTATTTTCTCTTTTCTTGTGCAAAATTAGAAAAAAAAGCCTGTGAAATACAGTTTAGGAATATTGTTAAACATTCTCATGAAAAAAGAAAAATTAGAAAAGTAAGAGGAAGTATTTATATAAAAGGCATTATCCTTTTGTTCAACGCATCCTTTGGTAAAAAAACAGATATAAAGCTCTTTTCCCCTATTGGAACGTATGTAGCTGAGTTTTCAGAAGATAATAATAACGTTTGCTTAAAAATAAGAAATAGTAAAATATGTGGGAAAGCACCTTTAATGTATAAAGAGGTATTCCAAGAGGAGATACCATTTACACTAACAGATATTGTAACTGGTTATTTTCATATATCTCCTAATAGTCAATATATCTGTAAAGGTACGACATTGATAGTTAAAGATAAAGAAAAAACGTATATCTATCATAAAGGCCTTCTAAAAAAGCTAAAATATAGAAATTTTTCTCTTTTATATAATTATGAAAATGAAAAGATTAAAAAAGTTGAGCTAAAAGTGGAAAATGCTACACTAGTAAAAATCTATATAAGGGATATAGAATGATAATAAAAGTTTGTGGAATAAAAGAACCTGAGCAGGCAAAAAAGATATCTGAACTTGGAGCAACCCATATAGGTGTTATTTATTTTGAAAAAAGCCCAAGACATATTGAAATAGAAGATATTAGAGAAATAAAGAAAAATGTAAAAAATACAAAACTTGTTGCTGTTGTCGTAAATCCTGTTGAAGAGAAAGTCAAAAGATTACTGGAAATAGCAGATATTATCCAGTTTCATGGTGATGAGAATATTGAGTTTTTAAGACAATTTCCAAAAGAAAGAGTTTGGAAAGCTTTTAGGATAAAAGATTACTATGATATAGATAAAATAAAGCCTTTTGCAGAAGAAGGTATATCTGTTCTTATAGATGCCTTTCATAAAGATGCTTATGGAGGAACAGGAAAACAGATAAATCCAAAACTGGCTAAAAAGATCATTAACAGATATGGGAATATTATTTTGTCAGGAGGTCTATCTCCTGATAATGTTGAAACATTGATAAAAGATCTTAAACCTATTGGTGTTGATGCATCATCAAAACTTGAAATTAAACCAGGTTTAAAAGATATTCAAAAAGTAAAATCTTTTATAGATAAATCTAAAGCTGCTTTTCACTCTATATCAGGAGAAGTCTTTTGAGCAGAATTGTAAAAAGTGTAAAGCCAGTTTTTGAGAAGAATATATCACCTATAATTGATCTGTTACATAAAATAAATATCACTCCAAATACACTAACAGTTGCTGGTATTTTATTCATTGCAATAGGATCATATTTCCTATATAAAGAGAATTTTATTCTTGCAGGAATTTTTATTCTTATAGGAAATCTATGTGATGCTTTAGATGGAAGTTTAGCGAGAAAACATAATCAAACTTCAAAGTTTGGAGCGTTTTTAGATTCTGTAGTAGATAGAATTTCTGACTTTCTTCCACTTATTGCCATAGCTTATTTATTTAAGAATAATGAAATATTATTCTTTATTTCTCTTATTGCAATAGTATCTTCATTCTTAGTTTCTTATACAAGAGCAAGAGCAGAAGGTCTTGGAATAAAGTGTAGTGTAGGTTTTTTTGAAAGACCAGAAAGATCTATTATTTTAATAGTTTCAATATTTTTAGGAATTGTGGATATCGGAATTATTATCATAGCTTTTGGGGCTACAATAACTGCAGTTCAAAGAATTCTGTGTGTTTATAAAAAAACCCTGCCAGAGGCAGGTTAATACAAGAAACTCTTTAAAGAATCTCCCGCAGCAATTTTATTTTATAAGGAAAAAATGCAAATAAACTGATATTTATAAGGTTTTGGAGGAGCCATGAATAAGAAAAAGAAGTTAAATTTATGGGAAGCAGTTTCTATTGCTGTAGGTACTATGATTGGTGCAGGAATTTTTTCTATTCTTGGAGTAGGTGCTCAGATATGTAAAAACAACCTTTACTTAGCCTTTATCGTTGCCTCTATTATTGCATATCTTGTAGCATACTCTTATGCAAAACTTGGTTCTGTTATTATTTCAAATGCAGGTCCCATTGAGTTTATAAGAAGAGGTATAGGAGATAACCCTATCACAGGAACATTGGCTATCTTAATGTGGTTTAGCTATGTTGTTTCCATATCTCTTTTTGCAAAAGCTTTTGCTGGATACTTTCTAGCTTTATTCCATCTCCCATTATCTCCTCTTAATATGGGAATAGTAGAAGTAGCTGTTGTAGCTTTTTTTACAGCTTTAAACTTTTTTGGTTCAAAAGCTGTTGGAAAAGCAGAGTTTTGGATAGTTGTTATAAAGCTATCTGTGCTTTTATCCTTTGTTGTTTTAGGTATTTGGACAATAAAACCTGAATATATAAAGCCTCTACTATCTCCTAAAGATATTCTTAATACATTTTTTGCAGCAAGTGTGTTATTTCTTACATATATGGGATTTGGTCTTGTTACAAATGCTTCTGAAGATATTGAAAATCCTAAGAAAAATGTTCCTCTTGCTATATATATAAGTCTAGCCATTGTTACTTTTGTGTACGTATCCGTTGCCTTAGTAGCTTTAGGAAACTTAGGACCTGAAGGGTTAATAAGAGCAAAAGAGTATGCTCTTGCTGAAGCAGCAAAACCTTTTATAGGAGAGATAGGTTTTACATTAGTTGCTATTGGTGCTCTTTTTTCAACATCTTCTGCAATAAATGCTACACTGTATGGTGGAGCTAATATAGCATACGCTTTAGCAAAAGAAGGAGAACTACCTTACGTTTTTGAAAGAAAAGTATGGTTTGAGGCTCCTGAAGGATTATACATAACTGCGGTACTAAGTTTATTTTTTGCTCTTTTTCTAGATTTAAATGGTATTGCTAGTTTAATAAGTATGGTTTTCCTTGTTATATATATTTTTGTTATAGCTTCACACTTAATTTTGATAGGAAAAGGTGAAGCTGAAGGTATAAGACCTTTTGTTTTGTTTAATCTAATAGTTATTATTGCTGTTTTTATCACACTTTTAATCTATCAATGGAAATCCACTAGAGATAGTTTCTATTCTGGAATGTTAATTCTCTTAGGTTCTTTCATATTTGAGCTTGTGTACAGAAAGATAACAAAGAGAAAAATTGCAAAAAGAGAAATTCTTGTATGATAAAGCATATAAATACGATGTAAACCCCGAATTTTTAGATATATGTAATAATCTTTTAAATTAAAAAAGCTTTTTATAAAGCAGAGGAAAATATAAAAATAAAAAATATTTTAGAAAACTAGAAAATAGTAAAGTATATATATATTTTGCAGTGATATAATAATTTTTTCTGAAAATACGGATAAGGAGAGGGATTTTAGATGTTAGATAGTTTAGGAGATTTTAAAAGAGATTATTTTTGTGGAGAGTTAACTGAAAATAATATAGGAGAAGAGGTTAGGCTTCTTGGATGGGCTGCTAGTGTAAGGGATCATGGAGGAGTTATCTTTATAAACCTTAGAGATAGAGAAGGTGTTGTTCAGGTAGTTGTTGACCCTTCAAAAAGCCCTAAAGAAGCCTACGAAAAGGCAAAAAGAGTTAGGACTGAGTATGTTGTTGGAGTGAGAGGTAGGGTTCAAAGAAGACCAGAGGGAACAGAGAACCCAAAAATAAGCACAGGAACTATTGAAGTTGCTGCAGATGAAATTCTTATTTTAAATACGTGTGATGTTTTACCTTTCCCAATAGAAGATAAGATAAATGCTTCTGAAGAGGTAAGACTAAAGTATAGATACCTTGATATTCGAAGAAACCCAATGTTTAAAAATCTCCTCTTAAGACATGAAGTATATCAAGCTGTAAGGGAGTATCTTGCAGGACACGGATTTTTAGAAGTAGAAACACCAATGCTAACAAAATCCACTCCTGAAGGAGCTAGGGACTTTTTAGTCCCATCAAGATTAGAAAGAGGAAAGTTTTACGCTCTTCCTCAGTCTCCACAGCTTTTTAAACAGATACTTATGGTTGGTGGAATAGAAAGATACTTTCAAATTGTTAAATGTTTCAGAGATGAGGATTTAAGGAAAGATAGACAGCCAGAATTTACACAGATAGACTTTGAGATGTCTTTTGTAAATGAAGAAGATGTAATGGCTATTTCTGAAGGACTTGTTCATTACATATTTAAGAAGGTCTTAGGAATAGACCTAAAGCTTCCTTTTAGAAGGATGACGTATCAGGAAGCTATGGAAAAGTATGGAACAGATAAACCAGATGTTAGATATGAAATGGAACTAAAAGATATATCTGATCTTGCTAAAAAAGTTGAGTTTAAGGTATTTAGAGACACAGTTGAAAAAGGTGGAATAGTAAAAGGATTAACTATAAAAGGTGGAGCTTCTTTTTCAAGAAAAGAGATTGACGATCTAACAGAGTATGCTAAAAAGTTTGGTGCAAAAGGAATGGCTTGGATAAAGCTAACTGAAGAAGGTATGCAGTCTCCAATAGCTAAATTTTTCAAGGAAGAGGAAAAAGAGGAACTGAAAAAGAAAATGGAAGGAGAAAAAGGCGATTTATTAGTATTTATTGCTGATGAGTATGAAACAACCCATAGAGTTTTAGGATTTTTAAGAAAGCATGTTGCAGATAAGTTAAATATAATTCCTGAAGATAGATGGGATTTCTTATGGATTGTAGATTTTCCACTTCTTGAATGGGATGAAGAAGAAGGAAGATATGTAGCTCTACACCACCCATTTACAAGCCCTAAAGAGGAAGATATTCCAAAGTTAGATAAAGCTTTAGAAGATAGGAATATTGCAACGTCTATAAAAGCAAGGGCTTATGACCTTGTTTTAAACGGTGAAGAGATTGGTGGTGGTTCTATACGTATTCACACAAGTCAGCTTCAGGAAAAAGTGTTTAAAGTTTTAGGTATATCAGAAGAGGAAGCTCATGAAAAATTTGGATTTCTTGTTAATGCGTTAAAATATGGAGCTCCACCTCATGGGGGTCTTGCTTTTGGATTAGATAGAATTTTAGCTCTCATGACAGGTTCTGAAAGTATCAGAGATGTTATAGCATTCCCTAAAACTCAGAAAGGAAACTGTCCTCTCACAAATGCTCCTGATTACGTATATCCAGAACAGCTTGAGGAACTTGGAATAAAAGTGGAAATACCAGAAAAAGAGGAAGCATAGTAGCTTCCTCTCTTCCTTGATTTTTCACATACAATCTTTAATTTTAAAAGTATAACTTTATCCACCATGATTTGATTTATATCATACACGTTTTATTAATAACGATTATTATTTATTGCTAACTTTTTTATAGAGGGGATGCAAAATGGCAACAGATAAAGAACAAACAACATTAAATCTTTATATACAAAAAATGGCTGAACATCCTCTTCTAACTCCTGAGGAAGAAAAAGAGCTTGCAATTAGAGCAAAAAA
>JALVKE010000132.1 GCA_027028005.1 Persephonella sp.
TATTGTCTATTTGAATAATCCCTATCCAGTAAAGATTATCTCTGAAGTATTCTAATTTTTGTTTTGGTTTAGGAAGTATGTAATCAAGCTCGTGTAAACTTTCATCTTTTGCCTTTCTGCTTATTGGCTCAACAGCTGTTTGAACTAATGTATCTACAAAGTAAAATCTAAATTTATCTTCAGATAAGAATTCATTTGTATCTGGCAGTAGGTATACAAATTCTCCTTTTTGATATGTGGGTTGTAATACATTTCCACCATCAAAACTTGGGAAAAAACTAGATATTGTTTGAAAAAAAGTTCCTATTTCCTTTAGTTTATTTTCATTATCAAGGTCTACTTCATCTTTTTTTTCTTGCAAATATATATTTGTTAATGCTCCCCACATTGTAGAACCGGGGATGAATATTTCGGTTTCTTTAACTACTCCCCATTTGGCCGAGCCTACGTGTATTGGCTGTTTTTGTTTAAAAACAAGCTTATACCATTCCATTTTATTCTCCATCTTGTAATGCTTTTGCATGGTATCTTGCATAAATTAATGTTTTTTCTAAAAGTTGTTTTAGGAAAAGGAGTTTGTGGATGTCTTTCGATATATTTTGAAAATATACTTCGTAGTCTTCATTTCTTTCTTTTTCTTTTATCTTTTTAAGTAAATCGTATAATTTATTGAATAGATTTTCCTCATTTATATCTTTTTGAGACTTTGTCCAAACCCACATTGCGTAAACACCGTTGTTTGAAAGAACTCCTAAAAGTTTATTTACTTCGTTTTCATCTAATATTCCTTCGTTTACTATTTCAAAGGAGATTTTACTTATTAAAGCTTCTAAGTTTTCTGGTTTATTTTCTCGTGTCATTTTTATCCTCCTCTTTCCAATCAGGAGATATTATTTTTAATCTTCCAAAGCCTCTTGTAGTCATTCCGCCAATACCAAGAGTTTCATAGTAATGCCTGCTATTTTCTAATGCTTCACAAAGTTGTTTTTTTTCAGGTAAGGGTTTTAGCTTTTCTTCTATGCCTTCAAAAACTTTTTTGTCAAAAATTCTTATATTCCCATAAAAGATTGTTCCCCTTGGTATTGCTTCTGAGGTAAATAAAGCTCCTTCCTTTGCTGCTCCGGTGATTGGGTCAATTGATACGGAAGTTCTAGCTTCAAGATTTGAGTTTACTATATGAGAGAATAAGTCTTCTGGGACAATTATGATATCTACAGGTTTTAACTCAAAGTTCTCAAATTTTAATCTGTTTAAGTTTACATCTGTTATACTATGTTCTCCTTCTACTTCTAAATATAACCACCCTAAATTGAGATGTCCCTCATCTCCATTTTTCGTTTTCACTTTATTTTCAGAAGGTTCGCTTTCGGAAGATATCCCTATCTCTTTTAATTTTGAAACAGTTGTTATCCATTTTGTCCCTTTTATTGTAAAAACAGGAAAGAATAAGATATTTAAATCACTGAAAAATATCATTCCTTGCCAGCTTATATCTCTTTTTGAAAATCCAAATCCTTTACAGACAATACAATGTCCACAATGTCCAGTTT
>JALVKE010000133.1 GCA_027028005.1 Persephonella sp.
TATATATGGAGAGGTAATCAGATTGAGTCCTATTGGCTTAAAACATGCAATAATAGTTAACAATTTAGTAGATATACTAAGCGATTTATTAAAAGAAACAAATCTTAAATCAAAATATATTTTAAGTGTTCAAAATCCAGTTTTTTTATCACAAGAAAACTTAGTTCAGCCTGATGTAGCAATAGTAAGTAGAGAATTCCCAAAAGAAAAACAACATCCAAAGCCAAAATATATAGAAGTATTAATAGAGGTTTCCGATATAACTTTAGAAAAAGATAGAAAAATAAAACTACCCCTTTATGCTAAATACGAAATAAAACAGGTATGGATAGTTGATTTAATCCAAAATCAAATAGAGGTTTATACGAAACCTTACAAAAATGAGTATTTAAACGTTCAAATATTTCCTATGGATAAAGAGATTTCTGTTTTTAACAAAAACATAAAAGTAAAGGATATACTTGATGTTTGAAGCTTTAAAACACTGGGCGGAAGGAGTTGTTGCTGATTACGGATATTTAGGGATTTTTATTATTTCTTTTACAGAGAGTATTATACAACCTGTTCCACCAGACCCTTTTATTACAGGTGGAACGGCGTTTGGTCTTGTTCCTCTATATGCAGCATTAGTTGCCGCATTTGGCAGTGTTTCAGGTGGTTTAGTTGGATACTTTCTTGGAAAGTTTTTAGGAGAGCCTATTTTAAAAAAGTTTATCTCTGAAAAACATTACGAAAAAGGGGAGATATTATTTAGAAAATACGGTATATGGGCTGTTATTATTGCCGGAATAACACCTATTCCTTTTAAAGTTATATGCTGGATGGCAGGTATTTTTGAAATGCCTATTTTAGGATTTTTAATCGCTGCATTTATAGGCAGATTTCCAAGATTTTTATTCATGGCATTTTTTGGACAGTGGCTAGGAAGTTTATGAAAAAAGTAAACTGTTATAAATGCGTATATTTTTATATAACATGGAATAAAAATCTTCCCTATGGATGTAAAGCATTTGGTTTTAAAAGTCGTTTTCTGCCTTCTATAGAAGTAAAAAAAGCTTCAGGAAAAGAGTGTCTTTCTTTTAAAGAAAAAAAGAAACGTTAGGCTCTTCCAATTTCATTAGCTTTCTGTTCCATACTATCTAAACTTCTCATTAAGTTTCCATATATCTCAAATCTTCTCTGTGCCTGTATAAGATCAATCATTTCTTTAACAGGATTTACATTAGATTTTTCAAGATAGCCTTGACTTATCACCACTTCCGCAGGTATCTCATTACTGTTTGGTCTGTAATATGTCCCACCTATAGGTTTAACATCTACAAAGTTTGATATCTTTATTGTCGCAACAAGTTCTCCATCCTGATAGATCTCTCCAAACTCATTAATTGATAAGTTTTCTGTAGTTTCTAGCTGTATTCTATTTCCAGCATCATCTAGAAGATAGTTTCCTCTAGCATCTACAATATAACCTTCAGTATCAAGGAAAAAATGACCATCTCTTGAGTAAACAACACCATTAGGAGTTTGAATATTAAAGAATCCATCTCCTTTAATAGCCAAATCTAAAGGCTCATCTGTTTTTTCTAAAACTCCCTGTGTTAAAACAACAGGAGAGTCTTCAAATCTTGGAAACACAAATAGGTCTCTTGTATCTCCTTTATTTTTGGGGATATACTGACTCATCTCCTTAAGAAGCACTTTCTTAAATCCAGGAGTATCAACATTTGCTATATTGTTTGTAGTGATATTAAGTTCTTCTAAAGCTCTTTCCCCACCAGATGCAAGGACATATATAGGTTGAAAATTAACAGCCATATTTCACTCTCCCTTTTCTTTACTATTCGAAATCTTCTGTAAATAACCTTAACCTTTCCTGTGCAGTTATTATATTTGTTATCCTTATAGCAAAGTTATTATCAACAGTATAAAGTTCGCCTCTTGCTACAAGCTTTCCATTTATTTTTAAATCCACAGGTTGCTCAATAAACTTGTCAAGTTCCACTATCGAGTTAGGGGCTAGCCTTAAAATCTCTTCTAAAGGAAGTTCTGTTTGTCCTATTTCTACAGACACCTCAAGAGGTATATCCATGAATATCTCAAGTTTTTCACTTCCTTCTATAGGAGTCTCTACTTTTTCTTCTATTTCTGAAACAGACTTTGAAACAACTTCTTCAGTGGAAGTTTCTTCAGCAGCTTTAGCCCACTCTTCTGCTAACTTTTCCTGATCTAATTTTTGAGATTCTTCTTCAGAACTTTCAGCCATACTAGCCCATTCTTCTGCTAATTTTTCTTGATCTACTTCTTCCTGTGTTTGATCTTCTTTATTTTCTTCCATCTTATTCCTCTTTTAAAGAGTTGTTATTTTCTAAAAATTTTGTAATTAATGCAGCATATTTATTTTCTACTTTACCTAGTTTAGCTAGGAATTTTTTACTATCTTCAACATAAAGAGGAAGTTCATCATCTTTAGTTACATCAAGTTTTATTTCAGTTCCTATATCCCAGGACAGAATGTCCCTAACTTTGAATGTTTTTTTTGCTAGCTCTAGGGTTAAAATAAGTTTTAAGCTTAAAACTTTATTAATTAAATTCTCTTTCCAGACAGGGTCTTCAGTTAAAGGTGATTGGGAATAGACTATATCTTTTATAGGCATAAACATTCCCTGTGGGAAAACAAAAAAGAAAGGTGCTTCATATCCACCAATATCTAAACTGCATTCAACAACAATTATTTTTTCATTTGGAGATACAATCTTAGCAAGACTTGGATTGAGCTCTATAGATATAAGTTCAATATCTACAGGATATAAATTCTCCCAAACTTTTTCAAAATTCTTTAAAATGATATCAACAAAATCCTGAACAATTTTTATCTCTAGTTTTGTAAATTCTCTTCCTTCAACTTTAAATGGTTTTGCAGGACCCCCAAATAAGACGCTTATAACTGTAAAAACAAGTCTTGAATCTATAATAAGAAGTGCATTTTCTTTTAGAGGCTTCATTGAAAAAATAGAAAAACTAGCAGGTAGAGGAATTTTCATCATAAAAGAGTTAAATCTTGTTATATACATGTTGTCTTTCGAAACCATTCCAACATCATGAATTATCTTTCTAACATCTTCACGAAAAGCTTTTATCCACCTTTCAAAGATCATATCAAGACCAGGAAGACCACCTTTCTTTATATGCTCTACTTCAGAAAAGTTAAAAGGTTTTGCAGAAAGATTTTCCTCTTTTGTTTCTCTATTTTCACTCTCCCCACCAAGTAAAGCGTCTATCTCTTCCTGAGATAGAAATTCTTCTGACAAAATATTCCTCCTATGTTTATATAGAAGCTTATCGTTTTATACTAGTTTTAAATTAAACCATTTCTTCACCAGCACCATACTCAATGATACCTTTTTCTATAAGACTTTTAATTGTAGCTATTATTTTCTTTCTAGCTTTTTCCACATCAGATTTTTTTACAGGTCCTAAAACTTCCATATCTTCTAAGAACATCTGAGCAGCTCTTTTAGACATATTAGATAAAAATTTATCTAGTATTTCCTGTGGTGCACCTTTTAATGCAATAAGTAAATCATTTTTGTCCACAACTTTGAGAATTTCTATAATAGCTCTGTTATCAAGTTTAACAATATCTTCAAACTTAAACATTCTCTCTTCTATTGCATCTGCAAGAGAAGGATTTTCTTTTCTAATCTCATCTAATATCTCCTGTGTTAACTCTTTAGGTAAGATATTTACTATTTCTGCTGCTACATCAATACCACTTACACTTTCCTCTTTACCGGCACCTATTGTCATAAGTTCTTCTTCTAACGTATCAGCAACAATTTTGACCATGTCATAAGATATCTTCTCTATAGATGCTATCCTTTTTATAACTTCTTCCTGAAGATTTGTAACTCCTAAACGCTTTGGTAGATACTGTATAACCTCAGCTGCTTTCATAGGACTTAGCTGAGATAATATTAAAGCTATAACTTGTGGATGTTCATTTTTCAGCATATTAGCAATAAATTTTGGATCCATCTTTTCAAGTTCTCTAAATATAGCTTTTCCTTCTTCAGCTGACATGGTTTCTGTAAGGAGTTTCTCAAGCTTATCAGGAGGAAGAGCTTTTTCTAGAACCTTTTTAATATTCTCAGGAGCTATTTTTAAAGGTGTAAGTTCTTTCAAAGTATCGTAAGCTTCTTCTAAAACAGATTTTGCAAGTTCTCGAGATGGATTTTCTATAGTTAAGATCTGCTTTACAATTTTTTCAATTTCATGTTCCTTTAAATATTTAAATATTTTAGCAGCTTTCTCTTCTGGAAGGAGGGATAGTAAAATAGCTGCTTTTTCAGGACCTTTTAAATTTTTAATATCTTTATTATTATTATTATTTTCCGGCACTTTTCTTTTCCTAAAAGTATAGATAAAACTGATTTTATATTATATGGGATAGAATTAGATTTGTAAAAAGAATTTACAAATAAGAAAAAACCCCCCATTAGGGAGGTTTTATTCTTAATGAACCTTTCTAGTTAATTTCCAGAAATGTAATCCTAGTACAATGAATCTATAAAGCTGATAAAATATATTTTTTCTTCTTTTTCTTTCAGCTTCCGTGAAAACAAATTTTGCAGTCACTTTGTGTCTTGGCATTTTCATTACCTCCATTTTTAATTAAGGGATGAGCTTCCAACCTGGTTTAGCTTGAAGTTTATAAAGGAATGCATAGTGTAATAAAGCTTTAAACCAAGAACCAGCTAAACCTATTTCCGCTACACAAAGATCTAAATCTCTTCCATAATCAGGATATTCAGCATAATTTCTTGCAACAGGATATATAGCTATAGTAGCAGCTTCTCCAGTTACCCAGTGGTTTTTCATCGAAGCAACACAAAGTCCTGGTGTTTCAGCCATTGAAGCTGTATGAGATGGTTCTTTTCCTTCAATCATATCTACTATGTTTAAAATAGCAGCTTTACCAGAAAGTTCAGATGTATAACCTGTTCTTGGAGGAGTTGGTCCAATTGGTGTACCATCAGGAGCTTTTCCTGGTTCAGATAATGGTCCAGGTGGTGCAAAAGCAATACCAGCAGCAAATACATTTTTATATGTAGGATTTTGATATTTTTTAGGCCAGTCTGGACCATCTAGCTCTTCATAAGGCTTTCCATAGTTAGCATCAACTTTTACAAATCCTGCAGGGTTACACATTTTTTCTGTGATATCATTTCCATCTTTATCAATCCATTTGATAGGTTGAGCTTTAAAAGGAGGTATAAGCATTGCAAAGTCAAAATCAAATTCCTTCTCTTCACCTTCTAGGTTTACAGTGTAAATTTTTCCTTCTTCAACTTTTCTAACATGGCTTCTAATTTCCCACTTTATACCATATTCTTCAAATAATGCCTCAGCCATCATTTCTGAAGTATATATAAGTCCACCTTGTTTTGCTTCAAGGCCGTCTATTCCAAAATCTCCAAGTCTTGGTTCATTTGAGAGCCACATAATTTCAACCTTATCCCTAAGCCCTCTATCTACAAGATCATTATGAACGTTACATATATATTCAAAAGCGGCTCCTTGACATGTAGCAAGTCCATGTCCTGTTCCAATAACTATCTTTGCCCTATCTCCTTTTTCTAATCTATTTACAAGCTCTAAGTAAGCTGCAGCCGCTTTTGTTGCATGAGGTGGTGTACAGATAGATTGTGTATATCCATTGTCAGGACCTAAACCAGGAGTCGCAGCAAAGTTGAGATAAGGTCCTGTTGCAATTAATACATAATCATAACTTACCTGTTTCTTTTCTCCATTTGGAAGTTCTGCTACTACATACTGATCATCAGGATGAACTTCTGTAACAGTTCCATGAATATAGTTGATCCCCATTTTGTCGTAGACAGGTTTTAAGTCAAACTGTGTCTCCTCTGCTGCCATCTGACCAACACCAACCCAAACAAGTGAAGGTATATAAGTAAATTTAGGAACCCTACTTATAACAGTAATCTCATGGTGCCCTTTTCCTTTAAGGGCATCTGCACCTATTAAAGCTGCATAATGGCCAGCAAAACCTGCCCCTACAATAACAATTTTAGCCATATCCGTTGCCTCCATAAGCTTTTTCTTCTTTCAATAATTATAGCACTACTAAAAATTTATGAGACAAATCACATATCTTAAAGATAATAATACAGCTTTAACGAAAAGTTAACAAATATTAACTTCAAATAATCAAATCAATTTAATAAAATTTTTAATGACTAGTTAAGGATGTTAAAATAACAAAAAAATAAAAGGAGAGGAAAATGCCAAAACTTGTCCTTGTAAGACATGGTCAATCTATATGGAATTTACAAAACCGATTTACCGGATGGATTGATGTTCCTTTAACAGAAAAAGGAAAAGAAGAAGCTTTCAAAGCTGGGGAACTTTTAAAAGATATAAGATTTGATGTAGCTTACACGTCAAATCTTACTAGAGCTCAAGAAACGTTAAGAATCATTTTGGAAACTATTGGACTACTTATACCTGTTATAAAAGATGCCGCTTTAAATGAAAGACATTATGGTGCTTTACAAGGATTAAACAAAGACAGAGCTAGAGAAAAATGGGGTAAAGAGATAGTTCATCTATGGAGAAGAAGTTATGACATTCCACCTCCAGAGGGAGAATCTTTAAAAGATACAGCAGCTAGAACAATACCTTTTTTAGAAAGAGCAATAATGGGTGATATATATGATGGTAGAGATGTTTTAGTAGTTGCCCATGGAAACTCTTTGAGAAGTATTGTTATGTACTTAGAAAAGCTGGGACCAGATGAGATTATAAAAGTAGAAATACCTACAGGAACTCCGATTGTCTATGATTTGGATAAAGAAGGAAATATAGTAGGTAAAGAAATAAGACATTTAGATTAAAAGCCCCTTAAAGGGGCTTTTAATTATGGACATTCCATTGTATGTGGAACTTTATTTAGATTTTTTAGGAATGTTTTAAAAGGTCCCATATTTCTCATAGCTTCAATTTTAGAACCTTTAAAAGTCATTTTTGTCATTATTCCCATTCCCATAAATCCAAATTCTCCTTTTGCTAGAGACTTCCAGTTTTTATCTGTAGCATACATAAGAAAATCTGGTTTTTCTTTTGTAGCTTTTCCACCATAAATGCATATTGCTTTTCCATCTTTTGGAGCAATATGGAGCTCAACAGCCTTCTCAGGCCCACCACAGTCCTGTCTATAAAATCTTATAATTCTATATCCTTTTTTTCCAGCTTTTTTAGCCCATTTAGCAAGGCCTTCTGTAAGCTCTGGAGTTTTATTCCAAAGTTCACAAAACTCTTTTGCATACTCTTCATCCATAAATTTTGGAGTTGCAAAGGAAAAACTAATTACTAAAAGTAGTACTGAAAAGACTACTAAAACTTTTTTCATCTTTAAACCTCCTAAAATATATTAAAAGTTCCAATCTAAAGATACAGCAATAGAATCTTGAGAGTTTTTAGCTCCAGCTACTAAAGCACCACCCATTGCAGTTGATTCAACTTTTTTCTCGAAAGCATGAACATAGGATGCATTAACAGCAAAGTGATTTGTAAAGTGATAACCAAAACCAAACGTTATATGATGTTCTGTAATAGCTGGAAAACCTATAAGATTAAACCAAGCTATATTGTAATCAGGGAAAGGAGCTGCGAAGTCAGGAATAGAGTTTGCATTTGCAACATTTAAGTTATCCTCTTCATCTATAGGAGATTTTCCATAATTGTAACCTGCTCTAATAGCAAGTCTAGGAGTTACCATATATTCTCCACCTACAGCTATTACAATCTGATCATCCCATTTAAACTGTTTATATCCGTCTGCATCTGACCAGTTTATCCATCTAACATCTAATCCAACTTTTAAAGCAGGAATAGGTCTCCATCCAATACCTATAGAAGCTTCCTGTGGTTGTTCAAGTTTTAAGTCCTCAAACTTTCCATCATTATTTGAATCAAAAACATTCTTATATTTCATTTTTACACTAGATTGGTAGTATGCACCTAAACATATGTTTGGAAGGGGTTTATAATTCATACCAATAGAAGCACCTATACCATAAGCCTGAGATTGTCCTCCTCCTGCATTCCAGAATGTTCCAGGAACACCATCTCCATCTCTATCATATGCCATTTCAGCACCTAAATCTAAAGATCCCCATGCCAGATGAAGTGCACCACCTATAGCTAATTTATCATTAACTTTATATCCAACTGCTGGAACAATTCTCATAAACTGTAGTGAAGTATGCATCTTACCTAAGCCATTATGATACTTTCCATCAGGACCTAGCATTAATTGTTTAGATCTATAATCTACACCCATACCTGATACACCATAAGCTCCAAGACCAATAACAACTTTATCATTTATCTGATTTGTAATAGCTATCTCAGGAATAGTAAAAGTATCAGCATCAGATGTTATATAACCTGTATCCGTTGGAACAACTCCACCAGCTGTTGTATCATCAGTATCAAAAAAACCCTTAGATCTAGCTTTTACATGAGGAAGGAATAAAATGCCACCAAAACTTATGTTAAAACCTTCTTGTCTAGCAAGCCATCCAGGATTTCTAAAAATAGAGTCTGTAGGTTCTAGACATATACCTGTTCCAAGTCCACCCATAGCTCTTGATGCAGGGGATACCCCTATCATATTATCTCCATTTGTAGCAAAAGCTGATGCTACCACAGCCCCAGAAGTAATTATCGCGCCTATTAGTTTCTTCATAATAAACCTCCTATACAAAAAACATATTTTATATTATTCTATAAAAAATCATACTAATATATTAGTTGTCAAATGCTAACCATTGAAAAACAATAATTGTAAAAAATTTTTACTCTCCAAGCTGTAATAGATCCCTTATTTCATCTTCAAGTTGCCTACATCTTGGGCATACAGTTGAGTCACCCTTATAAGAAAATGGAACAAGACACTCTTCGCAGGCTATCATTACATGTTCAGCTAAAACTTTAACTTCATATAAAAATGTTTTTATATTAAGTTTTTCAGAAAGATGAAGACAGTCCTCAGGACATACCTCATGACAGATTCTGCATTTAATACACAAAGATGGTTCAAAAAGGATTTTAAGTCTTTCTTCTCCAGGTTTAAGGGCAGATGTTGGACATATGTTATAACAGATAGAGCAGTTTGTACATTTGTAATTATCAATCCATTTATCAGAGGTAAAAGAGATTTTATCCACGAGAACTTCTTTATCTGAGTAATCAATATCTTTTTCTTTAAGAGCTTCTAAAAGGGCTATTCTTTTTTTAGGTAAAACCTTTTCTTGAACAATATTTTTAGGTTCTGTTCTTTCCTCTGTTTCTAATATATCTACTTTTGGCATTAAAGTCCAAAAAGCTAAACCTGCAGTAGTTTTACCAAGATTTTTTAAGAAGCTTCTCCTTTCTTCAACCTTTTTTTCTTCCTCTTTTACTTCAAACTTTATTTCTTTTTCTTTTATTCCATATGGCCATTGTATCTGCTCTAAAAAATAGTTTGCTTCATCTATATTTTCTTTTATTTTTTCATGTAAAGTTCCGACCTCACACTCACTACAGTATCCTGTATCTATAACAATATCCTCTTCATTTTTTAATGCTAAAGAAATTAAGTATTGAGGATCAAAAACTGTTGCACAGGGAACATTTTTTCTACATGAGATAAGAGAATCCTTATCATTAATCATCTTTCTATAAATATCTTCTACGGAGAAACCCCTTAAAGAGAAAGCTTCTGTTGGACAAACTCCTACACAGGCTCCACAAGACACACAAGTTTCAGGGTTAACCTTTATTTTATCGTCTTCATAAATAACAGTACCTTCTACAGGACATATATCTACACATTTTTGACAGGAGCTATCTTTAAAATATACATGGGTACAGTCGTAAAAATTAAGATGTATTCTTTTTGACATTTTAATTCACCTTAAACAGTTTGCTCTTCTAATATTTCTGAAAGATAATCATAATCAGACATTATAAATTCAGCTCCTAACTCACAAACATCATAGTAAAAGGGTGTTTCTGCTATATCCCTTGCCGCTAAAAGATATATAGGTCCCCAGTTTGCAAGATGTTCCTCTAAAAATTTCTTCTGAAGTTGTCTAAGTCTTCTAACCTCTAGCTCATTTTCTTTTGCCATTGCATTTAGTTCTTCCTGAGCAATATTCATCATAAACTCCATCTCTATTGCGATATGGTCTGGGGATAAAGCTCTTGTTTTTTCCATATCTATCTCATATCCATGCTGATGGTAAAACATGATAGTTGGGTTTGTTATTGATGCATTTATATATCCTTCATCATTCATGAAAACTGATTCGTAAGGATAAACATTTATAAGAAAAACAGTTGTAAAGTCAGGGTTCAAATCTTCTTCTATAAGTTTAACAGTATCTTTTTTATGAAGAAGATCCCATTCTTTTGTGTTAGGGAATAAATCCAGAAGGTCTGGCGTATTCTTTATTTTTTCTAGTGTTGCAAAATCAACTTCTTCTATAAGAAGTCTTGATAATAGTCCATACATATTTATTCTTGCCTGTGTTTCTTCAATAGTTCCCATTTCTTACCTCTTTTAGATTATTAAAATTAGAAAAAATATATAGAAAGGTTTTATTTTTAATTAGGAGAAAAAAACTTATGCAAAGATTATTAGATAAACAACACTTTTTCATCTCACTAATAAAAGGCAATTTTTATCACCCTTTATTAGTGAGGGGGCCTTAAGCCCCCCTTTAAGTTATTCTTCTGAATGTCCTTCTTCAGCACAAGGCATTCTATAAGATTTGTCTGTATGTGGATACCAAGGTCTTGGGAACCATTTAGGTCTTCTTAAACAGTTAGGTCCTGGAGCTGGTCTTGTAAGTCTATCTCTCCATCCTTGGTATACCTTAAATGTTGCTTCTGTATCAACAAATACATCTCCTATCCTATCCTCAGGACCACCTTTCTCTACGAGAACTTTTTTGTGCCAGCAATGCATTCCTGAAAGAGGATCTGGATTAGCAGGGAATACTGAGTTTTGCCATACTCCAGTAGCTCCATTCCACCATACTTCCTTAATGTCTTTATTTATCTCAGGATAAGGCCATTTTAACCATTTTTCAGAATGTTCTCTTTCCACTTCGTGAGGCCAAACACCTCTCTTCCATCTAATAGCCCACTTATGACCTTTATTTTTCATATCAGCTAAAGCTGATGCATACGTTAAAATAGTTAAAGGTTGATCAAATCCTTCCACTTCAACACTGTTTACAAGTCTCCATCTTCCAGAGTGGTGGGAGCAAGCAAGAACTCCTGGTCTTGTAGCCTGAGTAGGCATAGCCATTCCAACAAAGTACCCTGTTTTAATTCCTGTTAATGAGTCTACAACCCAAACTTTTATAGGGTCTCCTCTCTTAATACCTAGTTTCTTAGCATCCCCTTCATAAATCCATACAGGATTATGGTTCTGAGAGATTTCCATAAGCCATTTTGAGTTTGCAGAACGAGTGTGAATATTGTAAGGAAGTCTAAAGATTGGATTAAGAGCAAACGCATTCTCTTCTTCCATATAGCTATGGTGTACGTGAGAGAGAATATGTATAAGCTTCTTTCTATCGGCTTCATCTTTTGGATATATAGGTATTGCATATTCAGGCCAGTTCCACTCAACAAATGTTTTAGAGTAAAACTCTAAATGTCCTGTTGGTGTATGCCATCCTACTAAGAACTTACCATCTTTCTTAACAGCTATAGTATGTCTTTCTGAATGATATTTATCTGCAACATGATGTTTTAGATAAACTGCACCTGTATCTGGATCAATTTCACACTCATCAAGGGAAATCCATTTTCCTTTTACCTTTATAGCATTCTTATCTGGATCATAAGGTACTTCTCTTTCATGGACATTGTAAACATTAGTTTCCTCAGTCCATGCTCCTCTATCTCTCATATACTCATAAGGTGTTGTTCCAAGTTCCTCACAGATTTTCTTAAGGTTTGGAAGTGTAGAGAAAGCAGCGTTATACCATTCTTCTATAGTTACTGGTCTTCCTGGATGTTTTTTAGATTCCCAGTACTTTCTTATACCAAGTTTTCCATCAGGATCTATAGCCCATGCAAGATTAATCCAGAACTCATTTTCTTCCCAGACCTCACCAAGACCAGCTTTTATATGAGCTTCTAACGTAGCTCTCCATGGAACTTTTGGTCTCCATCCCATTTTCATTAATGTTACTCTTAAAACAGGCTGTCTAAATGCAGTCCATCTTTCTGGTTTTGTTTCTGCTGACTGGTTATCGTGTCTCTCTCCAGCTAATCCAACAGGTAGGATATAATCAACATGCCAGTTTGTCTCAGACCACATAGGAGAGAGGTTTACAGTAAGCTCCATTTTACTTTCATCTCTTAATACTTCTATCCATCTAAAACCATCAGGATTTATCCAAACAGGGTTATATATCTTAGATATCCATACTCTTAATTTTCCTGGTATTTTAAGGCCTCTTCTAGCCCATTTTTCTCTCCACTGATCATCAGAGAGAAGGTGAGGAAGTAAGAATGAAAGTTCATATGTAGATAAAGGCCACTCTGGAGGCCATAAAAGTTCATTCCAGTCATCTACAGGTTTTGGTTTTTTACCTATAGTAGCATCGTACCCTTTTCCACCTACTCCTAAAACATGCCAGTGGTGCCAGCCTACTCCACCAATTCCACCTATTGAACCTGTAAGAGCTAAGAAGAATAGACCTGCTCTACCTGCATTCATCCATCCACCACGGTTCCCTGCAGCTTGAGCTCTCCAGAAGTAAGAAGTAATTCTATCCCCAGCCCAGAGAACAAGCTCATACAGTTTTTCTATCCTATCTAAAGGAACTTTTGTTTCTTCAGCAGCCCATTCAAATGTATAAGGAGCGTATATCTGTTTTAAAACAGATATAAAGTCTTCAAATGTTTCTCCTTCAGGAATTTCCTGTATTCTTCCTTCTAGCTTTAAATATTTTAGATACTCTTTGTCTTTTATAAATGTTTTCCAGTTAAACCATCTTTCCACAAATTTTCTGTTGTACTTATCTTCTTGCAAAAGTCTATTTGCTAAAGCTAAGTATATGGCTCCTTCTGTTCCAGGCCATATAGGAAGCCATAAATCAGCCATACCTGCTGAGTTTGAAAGTCTTGGATCCATAACAACAAGCTTAGCTCCTTTAGCTCTAGCATCAGCAATATAACCTGCATGCTGTTGAAAGTAGTGACCTGCGTCTGCAGCATGAGAAGACGCTAAGAAAATTAATCTTGAATTTGCAAAGTCTGGAGATGTTCTATCATCTCCTGTCCATGAGATGGAACCTAATCTACCACCTGCAGAACATATATTCGTATGAGAGTTATGATGATCACCACCCCACGTCCAGACAACCCTTGCAGTGAAACCACCAGATTCATTAGGTCTTCCTACATGGTACATTATCATCTTTCTTTCAAATTCAGAACCTTTCTCTAGTGTTTCTCTTATCTTTTTACCAATAGTTTCTAAAGCCTCATCCCACGTTGTTCTAACCCATTTTCCTTCTCCTCTTTTTGAGCCAGGAGCTCTTTTTAGAGGGAATGGGATTCTATCTGGATCATACATCTGAGATAATGATGCGTATCCTTTTGCACAGTTCCTACCTCTAGATCCTGAGTGGAAAGGGTTACCCATAAATTTTTTAACAGTTAAACTGTCTTTATCTACCCAAGCTGTTAAACCACAAGCAGCTTCACAGTTGTTACAGACTGTTGGAACAATCATATAGTTTATTAGCTTGACACCATCTCTTAGAGCACCACCATGTTTCTTCCAGTAGTCCCCATCTGGTTCCTGCCAGTTTTCCCATTTTTCAAAAGGAGGATAATAATCTAAATGGCTTGGAGTAAATGTTAACTCTGTTTTTGTTTCTTCATTTGAAGATGCTATAGACTTTTCTACAACACCTTTTGCTAAAGCAGCTCCACCTATTGTTGCTGCTATTCCTTTTAAGAAGTTTCTTCTTGATGTTCTCATTTATGCTACCCTCCTATTATTAACTTAATGGTAAGCATTGAGGAGCTATTAGCCACGCATGTTTAATAAGCCATAAGCCTATCAATGCAAATACAGAACCGTATAAAGCGTATCTATATCTTCTTTTTTGAATAGCAATTCCAACAAAAGCCATTGGAAGAATAAATGCAAAAACCATTCCTAGCCAGAAGAATGGAGCAACTTCTCCAAATGCTAAAATCTCTATCACCCTATGAGCAAATTCACTGTGCATTTTTGCAAAGAATAACTCCCCTATGAACATAGCAGCTAGAAGACCTGCACTACCAAAAAGTATGTAACCTAACTCTCTTCTTACTTTTTCGCTAAGAGGATTCTTAAAAATAGCATCTACAATTAAATATGCTGCTGAACCTGCTAGTAATGCGCTAAGAAGCATTGAAATCATTTCAGCTGGGAATACCCAAACTTCTCTACCTGTTGATTCACCCATAATTCCAGCTGTATATATTGTGGAGAAAAATGCCAGAATAAAACCTGGAATCATAATCTTATCAAGTAGTTGTCTTTTTCCTGTAACCCATGACCAAAAAGCTATAAGTAAAACAATTACAAATGCTGAAACAACCCAAGCACCTAAAGTAACTGCTGAAGTAAAGTGTGGGTGCGCAAATATATGCCAAAATCTAAACATATGATGTAGATCTAAAACTGTTACTAAAAGTGTTATACCAATAAAGATAATACCTAAAATAGGTAACCATTTTCTAAAAAATCTATCTTGATCAGGATATTTTTTAATGAAATAAATTCCTAAGAAAAAAGAACCTGTTGCTATACTTTTTGCCCACATATTTGTAGAAACTAGCCACCCCCAAACTACTTTTGGGAGAGCTACATCAAAAGTTACTTCTGCTCCCAACATGATTAATGCCCTCCTATGTGGTCTAAGAACTTAACTTCTGTAAATAATGTAAATCCTTCAGGTCTCTCAGAAGCTAATGGATCTAATGCTACTGTAGAACCTCTTACATAGAAATGTTTTGGATGAGTATTTAATTCAGGTTTTCTAACCATAACATCTCTATGAGATTTTAAGTATTTAGAAATCTCTGATTCTGGGTCGTCGAGATCTCCGAATATATTTGCATGAGTTGGACATGCAACAACACAAGCAGGCATTAAACCAACTTCAATTCTGTGTGCACAGTAAGTACATTTATCTGCTGAATTTGTTAATGGATCAAGATATATAGCATTGTATGGACAAGCCATCATACATGAAGCACAACCAATACATCTGTCATGATCCACATTAACAATACCATTAGGTAGATAGTGAAGTGCAGAAACAGGACAGATCCTTTCACATGGTGCATTTTCACAGTGATTGCATCTTAAAGGAACAAAATGTCTCTTTACATCTGGGAACTCTCCTTGGTCTATATATTTGACCCTAAGTCTCCAGCTGTGAAGAGGAACGTTGTTTTCTGCCTTACAAGCAACAGCACAGGCCATACAACCCATACATCTACTCAGGTCTACCAAGAAACCTAATCTCATGGAAATCCCTCCTAAAAGTATTTACCAAGCAAAATAAGGGAGCATAAGCTCCCTTTATAATATTATAAACAACCTTTGAAGAAACCTGGCTTTGGTTTTGGCGTAATTTCAAATTCTGTAAATTTAATAACAACTATATCTCCTTTCTTTCCAACGGGAACAGCTGTTCCATCTATACTTCCACCAAATCCTTCTAAAAGGTCAGACCAGTAAACACCATCCTTTGTAGGCTTTACATAAAAGTACTCACCTTCGGTAACATCAAATATAACAATTTTTGGATTTTCATCATATATATCTTTCACTCCTTCCCAAGCTGCGTGGGGAGGACATGAGGATAAAACATCAAATGTTCCTTTTTCCTCCGCCTCTTTAGCACAGGATACAGCTGTTATAACAGCTGAAGTAAACTCTAATTCCTCTTCTTCCTCCTCTTCTTCTACTGTCGCTTGTTCTTCAGCATAAACATAAGAAGTATAGCCTACAGTAGATAGAAGAAAAGCAAGACTCAGTATAGACGCAAATATTTTCTTTATTCTCATCTTTTAACCTCCATTATTTAAAATTCTTCCAGTTTAGCAGAGTTTTTAAATAAGCAACAATATCATTAATTTCTTGAGGTTTTAGATGAACAAATGCAGGCATTTTAGACTGTTTTTTGCCATTTGTTTCTATATACCACTGATACATCGTGTTGTTTGGATACGCATTAAACTTATCAGGATTAGATTTCATATAGTGCCTGTTAATATTTAGATTTCTAATAATAACATCATTAGGATCAACAATTGATTCTTTTAAATATACTGCATTAGCTATTCCACCAATATCAGATAAATTCGGTGCTAATCCTGCAGGTGCCGTTTGAAACTCTCCTGCTCTGTGACACCCAATACATCCATTCTGTTGGAATAATTTTTTCCCTCTTTCTGGATTTCCTATATCTTTTCCTTTTTCTTTCCAGTCTGCATATGGACCACCCCAGGAAACATAAGCAAGATACTTCTTGTCTAGTTTATACTTTCCTAGTCTGATAAATTTCCATCTTGAAAGGGATTTGTTTCCATCTCTTTCATATTTGTTCCCGTCCCACACAGCAAAAGCTATGGGAACAAGACCTGCTTTAAGATTTGAATTTTCTGTTTTTAAAGGTCTTTTAAATACTGCATACCACTCTTTATTCTTTGTGTCATATTTCATTACAATGTTAACGCTTTTTTCCTTTGTCTCAGTTAGAGAACCAAATCCTTTTGATATAAATGTTTTCTGATAATCTCTTCCTGCTACATTTTTTTGAAGATAAACGGTAACAGGATGATTTTCATCTCCCATTCCAACGTATGGAAGGGATATGCCTTTACCGAACTTATTAGGAAACTCAATACTTACTCCATCAGCAAATTGATTTGTTGTTAAAGGAGGTTGTAAAGAAGGAGTAATATCTTTCCATCTTATATAAACAGCTATATTTTTTCCGTTATATGCTGCCTTCACTGTTGCTTTAACAGCTTCTTTTTCAGGTATAAGTTCATTTGCTTTTTTATCGTTTAATCTAACAGATACTTGCGGATATAGAGTTATCTCAGTTCCCTTTGCTTTTTCCCATATTTTAGCATTTGGATCTGAAGGTATATCTTTTGATGTATATAAAGCATTAATAACTTCATACTTAAAAAAACCTTTATCAGCAGCTACAGCAGATATAGACAGAGTAGATAGAGCTAATATAGCTGCTTTTAGAGTTCTTTTCATTTATCTTTCCTCCTTAGTTGTTCTTTTGTTAAAAAGAGGGAGGGACTCCCGATTTTAATGATGTCCCTCTTTTTCTTTCTCTTCTTTCATAGCTGGTTGTGTTTCAAAGTAAACTTTTCCATAGATACCTTCAACTTTAGGTGTGTTTGCACCTTGAACATATCTCTCATCTATTATTCTAAAGTATTCAGAACCTTTTAATCCTTGTTCTGCTGCAATTTTTTCATAGTACTTATGGTCTAATCTGAACATATCAGCATGGTTGTAAGCTATAAGAATATCCATTAACTCAGATTCTTCTCCCCTTTCTCTCTTTGCCATCTCTTCCTTAAGGGTTTTTATAGCCTGATGGACTTCAGGTCCAAAGAGCTTTTCAAGATACTCCATAGGAATTCTTTCTTCACTTTCTATAGGCTTTCCTTCATCATCAAATTTAGGTGGAGCAATAACTGGTGGAACGTAGTAAACGTTAGGCTGTGTTCCAAAATCAGGTCTAAGAGGAAGAGCTACTTTGTATTTGTGAACAAGTTTATAAACCTGTGATTCTTCATCATCAAGGAAACCTACAAATCTAATTCTTCCTACACACTGATGAGCACATGCCGGAGGAAGACCTTTTTCAATTCTAGGGAAGCAGAATATACATTTTTCTGATTTAGAAAGTTTAGGGTTAAAGTAGATCTTCTTATAAGGACAACCTGCAATACAGTATCTGTATCCCTGACATCTATCAAGATCAACAAGAACAATTCCATCCTGTTCTCTTTTGAATATAGCTTCCCTTGGACATGCAGCTAAACAGCCAGGGTTTGAACAGTGATTACATATTCTTGGTATATAGAAGTAGTAAGAGTTTGGCCAATCTCCTATACCAACATCCTCATCCCAGTTTGGACCCCAAACAGGATCAGAATCTGGAGATAGGACAAACTCATCTGCAGGAGAATTAAATATCTCATCGTGATTATAATCCCAAGGCACTCCATAGTCTAAAACCATATCAGGTATTATTCCATCTTTTAAGTTTCCTTGCTCGTCAAAACCTCCACCTGCTTCCATCCAGTTTCTTGGATAACCTACGCCAGGATGAGTTTCAACGTTGTTCCAGTACATATACTCTCTTCCATTTCTGTTTGTCCACTGGGTTTTACATGCTACCGTACACGTTTGGCAGCCAATACATTTATTTAAATCCATTACCATTGCTAATTGTCTTTTAGCCATCTATATAACCTCCTTAATTAAGCTTTCTCTATATCTACAGTTGTTTCATAAGCATGCTGGTTACCATCCCAGTTACCTCCAAATTTAAGGTGACCCCAGCTGTCAGAAAGCTCCAGTAGATTTAGAGGTGAAGCGTTTACTGCATTGTGAGATATATTTCCTTTAAAGTAAAATGGCTCCCAACCGTGCTCTATGATAATTGCATCTTTTGGACAAGATGGATATATCTTAGCCATGGCATAGAACTCACCAAGGTCATTAAAGATTTTTATCTCATCTCCATCTTTTATTCCTTTTTTCTTAGCAATTTCAGGGTTAATCATTACGTAAGGCTTACCTCTTTGAAGTCTCTGTAGGAGAGAAGACTCTTTGTATGTGGAGTGGATAGACCATCTTGCGTGAGGTGACATAAGAACAAACGGAAATCTCTTAGGTCTAATTGGTTCTTTTGCTGTTGGAACATTTGCTCCAAACTCTATCCATCTATCGTGGTCAACGTAGTATGTAAGTCTTCCTGATAGAGTTTCAAATCTTTCAAAGAGATATAGGTTGTTTTCAAATGAGTTGTAAGGTTTATCTGGATAAAGAGGAGATGTTTTTCCTGCCTTTTCATTTAACTGTAAGTAACCACCTCTTTTTCTCACTGTCTCTATTGTGTTTGGTTTAAACTGATCAACACTTTCAAGAGCAAGTTCTACAGCATCTCTATCTGTTCTTAAGTGTCCACCTTTTGTATACTCTTCAACAACTTTATCAAGGTCTCTGTATCCTGTTTTTGAGTGAGTTGGATCAGGTATTTTAATATACTTCTTATCTCCAGTTTCTTTATACTTCTTCATTGCAAGTTCTTGAAGTTTCTCAACAATCATTGTACAGATTTCCCACTCAGATTTTGACTCACCAACAGGTTTTAGGTTTTGAGGTGGTTGTGCCATATTTGCATATCTGTGATATCCAGGGTTAGTTCTTATATCCCATACTTCATACATTGATTTCGCTGGTAAGACAATATCTGCATACTGAGCTGTTGAGTTCATTCTCCAGTCTACATAAGCAAAGAATTTAGCTTTTTTAAGGAATGCCTCTCTATAAGTTTCACCTTTGTTTCTTCTAAATCTAGAGTCGGCAAAAATTAAGAATGTTTCAACTGTATCCCAGTAAGGTTTACCGTCTTTATTGTGGAAACTTTCTTTCCATTTTTCATCATTTCCGTAGTTTTCAAGATCTTTTTTTACTCTCTTGAGATACTCTTCTTTAGAAAGATCTGTAGCTCTTCTTATATCTTCATCAGAGTAGAGTTTTTCAACATCTTTTATCATATTACCTAATACATATTCTTGAACAAATCCTGAAGCAAATCTCTGCTTATACTTTCCTGCAAATCCAGAGAGTTTACCCATTCCAGATATAGCCCATTCATTTTCCGTGTTAAATCCACCGTAAGGTCCAAGTCTTCCAACAAGACCTGGTATAGAAGCTATGGCTCTTTGAGCAAGCATACCATTGAAATATTTACCAATGGTAAATCCCATAGAGATCATAACAACTTTTGGAAGGGCTATATCTTTAGCAAGTTGTTCAACAATTGTTGGGTGAACCCCTGTTAATTTCCATGTCTTTTTAGCGTCAAACTTAGCAGCTTCTTTCTTAACAAGCTCAAAGACTGTTGTAACTTTTACCTTTTTACCATCTTTAAGAGTAACTTCCCACGTTCCCTCTAGTGCAGGATCAATATCCCAACCTACATCTTTTAGTCTGAGAGTTTTAACAGGAGCACCTTCCGTTCCAGGCATTACTGTAAGTTTATTTGTTTTTGTATTCCATGAGAAGAAAGTAGCTTCAGGTTCAAACTCTTTTCCTTCACCTTTCATTTCGAAAATTTTAAATACATCGTGGTCAAATTCAGGTGATTTTTCAGGATCTATATCTGAAAGTCTAAGAAGTTTTTTATTGTCAAGCCTTACAAGGAATGGTAAATCTGTAAAATGTTTAACAAATTTTGGTTTATAAAGTTTCTTTTGGATAATCTCATTTATGATAGCCATAGCTAAAAAGCCATCGTATCCTGCTCTAACAGGGACCCAAAGGTCTGCATGAACACAGGAAGCATTAAAGTCTGGAGTTATTACAATGTTTTTAGCACCGTTATATTTACCTTCCCAGAGGAAGTGTGCATCAGGAATTCTTGTTTTATTAGGGTCCTGTCCCCACCATATATTTACATTTGTTGTATAGAAATAGTCGTAAGAACATCCTATATTACCTTCTCCGTATACAACTGTAACGCCAGGGAACATATCCCCAACATAAGAAGCAATATAGTTTCTTACAGCTCCAAGAAGGGTTCCAAGCCTTTTTCCTGCTGCACCTCTTCCTTCTGTAAGCATTCCTGCTCCAACGTGAATGAAGAGGCCTTCAGGACCTTTTGTAAGCATCGTTTCATATATGTTTTGTGCTATTTCAGTAATTGCCTCATCCCAAGTTATTCTCTTCCATTTACCTTCTCCTCTTTTACCAACCCTTTTAAGAGGATAAAGAACTCTATCTTTCTCATAAGTTACGTGGGAATGCTGAACCCCTTTATTACATCCTCTTGGATTAAAATCTGGAATTTTTGGATTTATAGGAGTATAGTTAGCAACCTGGTTTTCTCTAGTTATTACTCCATTGTTAACCCATACGTCCCAAGCACAGTTACCCTGACAGTTTACACAGTGATAAGCTGTTCCATGATCTTCTTTTTCTCCATAGGTATAGATAAACTCATTTCTATACATATTCTCTGTATAAGAAGTATTAGGATAGCTATGTCTAGGATCTTCTACTATAACAGCATCCTGTTTAGCAAAGGCTGCATTTCCTCCAAGAGTTATACCAGCTCCACTGGCTCCAAGGGCTTTTAAGAAATCCCTTCTTGATAGTGCCATATATCTTACCTCCTGAAATATGTTTCAAATTTTATATAAAAGGTAGCTGCTTTTTATAGACAACCGCCACCACCACCAGCTGCAGGTGGTTCATATTCTCCTTCATCTTCTGGATAACCTGCATCATCCCATGCTTCCATACCACCTTTTAAATTCTGAACAATAGTAAATTTCTTAGCACATTTTTCAAATATCTTAGGATCCCCATCTTTAGATACGATAACTGTTGGAAGATATGGATTTATATGTTTTAAAGCTTCTTTAGGTGCTTTAGATTCATCACAGTCAGGAAGAGGAATAGCACCAGGAATATGTGCACCAGTATAGTAATCTATTTCTTCAGCTTCATCTTCCTCTTCTTCAGGAATTTCATAAGGTCTAACATCTATTATTTGAATAGTGATTTTAGGATTTCCAAGTTTTTTGTATAGTTCTTCAGCTGTTATAGGTATCTTTTTCTGAAGCTCAATTTCTGTTTTTCCAAGACCAAGGAGAACAAGAGAAAGAATACCTATAACAACTATATATAAAACTCTTTCTAATTTAGCACTCATTATTCTTCTCCTCCTTCTGTGGCTGCTTGGGAAACTTGCTGAGCTTTTTGTTCAAGCTTTGAGATATCCATTTTTACACCTATAATAGCCACAACAAGGGCAAGAATTCCTATCCACCAAAGAATTCTTTCTATCATACTCATTTTCTTCACCTCTCTTAATCGTAGACTTCATCAGATTCTTTCTTAGCTTCTATAAACTTAGACCATCTTCCAAAGTAAATAAGGTTTGCTGTTAAAACTCCAACAACAAAGTATGTTGCTGATTGAGCCATAGAACCAATAGAAAGGGTAGGATATGCTGATAAGAATGCACCTGTTGTACATCCACCGCCAATCATGGCTCCTAAAGCTAAGAATATACCTGCAAAGAATACTAGTACTAGTCTAACCCATGGGAATGGAGCTACAGCTTTTGCAAAAGCTGGAGGAACAGCATCAAATTTAAATGTACCCGAGATAATAGCTGAAATAAAAGCTCCTGGTAGGACTCCCATAATTAAACCTGCGTGCCAAATAATACCATCTGTTACTCTTGGAACAGATGCAAGAGGATGCCCTATAAGATGACCTATCCATCCAACAAATGCTAAAGCTCCACCTGAAAAACCTAAGTATTCTCCTTGAGCTGTAGCCCATGTTATTATAAGACCTGCCAAGATACCAGAAATAGCCCAGTGCCATTCACCTTTAAGCCAACCTTGATTTTCAGAACCTTGTTCGATCTTTTTAGCAGGATCAAGCCAGTCTGCTACTAATGCAAAGATTATAAATAAAACACCCCATACTACAGCTAAAACACCGTATGGAAGACCTAAAACTCCATAGAGGGTTAATTTTTCTTTCATACCTAAAATTCCTGCTTCTACTAAAGCAGGTTTAATTGCATCGTATATTATTATTCCAAGTATTAATCCTATAACACCTGCAGCGGAGATAAACTTTCCTGCTCCAACCCTAGCTACACATGTACCAGGGCAGAAACCTGCAGATGCCATGGCAATACCAAATAAGAAACCACCTACAAGATGAGCAATTCCCATATAGGGCATTATTCTAGGAATTATATTTGTCTCTTCAGCTAGCCCAAAGATATCAACAAGACCATAAATAATAGATGCTGTAGCAATTCCAATAAATGCAAATTTCATAATTTTTAAATCTCTAAGGAGAAGCATTCCTTCTACTCTTGAATATCTAATAGCTCCAACTTTATGAAGAACAATTCCAAAAAGAGCACCAGTTAAGAGACCCATCAGGAGATGATATGTATGTGTATGTTCCATGACGTTACCTCCTTTTTATTGAAAGGGGCACTAAGCCCCTTTTTATGTTACTTTTCAATTGGAAGTTCAGGAGTGTTACCCCATTCATCCCAAGAACCGATGTAAACTTTAGCTCTTGGAACGCCAGCAAGTTTTGCTGCAGCATAGATGAAAGAACCTCTACCAAGACCTACGTGACAGTATGTAATAAGTGTATCTGTTTCTGGATCAAATCCTTTCTTTCTAAGTTTTTTGAAGAATATCTTTTTGAGTTTTTTCACAGGTTTGAAGAGGTGTTTACCTGGTTTTCCATGAGGGTTTCCTGCAACCTTTTTCCATTCAAAGAATACAGCTCCAGGAATATGTCCGCCTCTTTTAACAGTTTCGTGTTTTCCAGGGGCTTCTAAAGCTTGTAAGAGTGTTTTTCCTGTATACTCAGCAAATCTTCTTGCGTCTAGTATAAAGTATTTAGATTTTTTACCATTTTTCTTGATATCTTCAATAGCTTTTAAAACTTCATCTTTTGTAGCAATCATATCTCTTTGAACATTTGCTTTAAATGTTTTTGGTGTAGGAGGTTTTCCTTCACCTTCTTCAACAGGATATCCTTTATATGCCCATGTAACAAATCCACCATCTAACATCTTAACATCTTTAAGACCATAAAGTTTTAAAAAGAACCATACACCTGAAGCGTTTGGACCTCTTCCATCGTCGTAAGCAATTACAGAAGTGTTGTTATCTATTCCAAGATTTCCAATGAATTTTTCTGCTCTTTCTGGACACATAGGTAGTCCATTACACTTTCTAATGTCTGAAAGTAGGTGAAGGTCGTGTGCAAAAGCATGAGCTGAACCTGGAATGTGGCCTGCTTTGAATTTTTTATCACTATCTCCATCTACAAAAACAGCTGCCTTTTGATCAAATACTTTTTTGGCATCGTCTACCCAAATAAGCATATCTTCTGGCTTTTCTGCTTTTGCTACCCCAGAGATTGCTACTGCTCCAGCTAAAGCTAGGAGAGAAAGTTTGAATTTTTTCATGGAAGTACCTCCTTAGATAATTTTTAGCATATTTAAATTTAATTAAAGTCTATTTTTTGATACTTGTCAAAAAATAATCAAGTCCAATATATAACATAAAATTTAAGTTAACAATATCTAACCCTTGTCATTCCTTATTCAAATGGCAATTTAATAATTGCTTAGCAAAATTTGTGCCAGAAGTTTGATGCCTCTCAGAGCTTTTAAATTCATGTATTATAAGATTAATATATTTTATGTTTTTTATATTTGGAGAATTTCAGAATGAAAAGTAAATTTCAAAATGAAAAAATATATTATCTATCTTTTGTGCCTCCTTCGAAAGCGAATAGAGTAAAAATAAATTCTAGAGTATTTTCTAAGACTGGCAAAAGATATATAGTACCTAAAGATGTATCTTTGAAAATCAACAAAGCAATATGGGAACTTCAAAATCAAAATGAAGATAAAACAATCTCAAAACCTGTAGAGGTTGAAATTATATTTATACTTCCAAATAAAAGAAGAAGAGATTTAGATAATATAATGAAAACATTAGGGGATTGCCTTGTATATGCTGGAATATTAGAAGATGATAATCTTATTTTTAAGCAAATACTGGAAAAAATTATAATAAAAGGAATGGAAGGAGTTATTATAAAAATTAGAGAGTATAACAGTAAAAATATAAATAGAACTATCATAAAAAAGTTAAAGAAATATAAGGAACATATAAATGGAGATTAGCTTTAATATTGATCAAAATACACATACGTTGATTTTTAAATTTATATTTTCTTTAACTGTGGGTCTTTTAATAGGTCTTGAAAGAGAACATAGAACAAAACAGGAAACATTTGCTGGAATAAGAACATTTCCATTAATTTCTGTTTTAGGAACATTATCAGCTTTAATTTATGAGGAATACTGGCAGGGAGTTTTTTGGGTTATCTCTATAGGAATAGTCGCTTTAGTATTAATAAATTTTTCCCTTGAATACCCAAAGGACATTGGAGCAACTACAGAAATAGCAATACTTATTAGTTATCTCTTAGGTATTCTTATATATTATGAGCATTACTATCTAGCTGCAGTTATTGCTGTATTAACTACTTTTTTACTTGCCTTAAAAAGAACTCTTGAAGGTTTTGCAAAAAAACTCTCCCAAGACGATATATTAGCTATACTAAAATTTGCCATTGTTACCGTTGTTATATATCCTCTTCTTCCTGATGAGTATATAGGACCATTTAAAGCTTTTAATCCAAAAAATATATGGGAAGTTGTTGTTATTGTTTCTTCATTAGATTTAGTTTCCTATCTTATTTTAAGATGGAAAGGAACCAAAACATTATGGCTTACTGGAGTTATAGGGGGATTAATTTCTTCAACAGCAGTCAGTTATGAGCTTGCTAAACTTTCAAAGAAATATCCTTCCGTTATCTACTCCGCCTTGTTTGGTATTATTTTAGCATGGCTTATAATGAATTTTAGGGTTATCTTTTTAGCTTCCATTGTTAATCCATCTATTATAATAGATGTTTCTATTCCAATGGTTGCTATATCTGTAGGTTATGTATTTTATATAGGATATATTTTTATTAAGTATAAAGAAAAAATATCTGAATTGTCTTCTCAAGAAATTAACTTTACAAATCCTTACGAAATCTCTTCTGCTATTCAGTTTGCAGTTATATATGCCATTATCATTTTTATGGTTAAAGTCTTAAATGTATACTATGGAAGCTCAGGAGTTTATATTGCTAGTTTAATATCAGGAGTTATAGATGTTGATGCTATAACATTGTCCCTCTCATCTATGGCAAAAAATGGAGGATTAGAGACATCTGTTGCTGTTAAAGGTATTGTTATTGCCGCTTTATCTAATGCTTTCTTTAAAAGTTTATATGTGCAGATGTTTGGAGAAAGATTTTTATCAAAATATATATGGTTTTTATTTTTTATAACATTGGTTATAGGAGGATTCTTCCTATTTAGTTAATAACTGTTTAAACAATAATGCATTTAAAGGTGCGTATCCATATGCAGTGTTATTAAAATAAGAGTAGAGAGTATGAGGCTTAATCTGTTTTATTTTATTTACTACCTCTTTTAGCTCATCTTCTGAATAGTTATATCTATACCACTGTTTTTTTCCATGAAATCTTAGGTAAATAATATCCGAAGTTTTTATAATATCATCAGGGAGATTTGGAGCATTAACACTACAAAAAACTATTTTATATTCTTTTAGGAAATCAAACACACGTTTATTCCACCAACTTTGATGACGGAACTCTAAAACATTACAGTAGGAAGAATCAAGGTTTTTCAAAATTTTTACTAGGTTTTCTTCTGTATATCTAAAAGATGGTGGAAGTTGAAAAAGAATACACCCTAACTTCTCTTTAAGAGATTTTTCTACCACTAGGTAAAAATCCCTTAGTACATCTTTTACACTATTAAATCTATATATATGGGTTATCTGTCTATTTGCCTTAACTGAAAATGTAAAATCTTGTGGAGATTTTTTATAAAGTTTTTTTAGATTTTCCTCTTTTGGAAATCGATAAAATGTTGAATTTATCTCAACTGTATTAAACCTTTCAACGTAATATTCAAACCATTTACTTGTTTTAAGATCTTTAGGATAAAATATACCTTTCCACTCTAAATAAAAATATCCTGAACAACCTATGTATGCGTTCATATCTTATAAACTCTGCCCTTGCATTAAAGCTTTTTCATACTCTTGAAGATACTCATCTTCTTTCCTTAGATTAAACTCCACAGGCTTTTTAAGATAAAAGCCCTGCCCGTATCTAATTCCTATTGATTTTATTTTTTTCAATACCTGCTCATTATGAATAAACTCTGCAATAATATCTATCTTTAGATCATCTGCAAACAGCTTTATAGCTTTAACAATAGAAAAAGATCGCGGATCTAAATCTATATTCTTTATAAGAGAGCCATCTACTTTTATGTAATCAGGATTTAACTGAACAATATGTGAAAAATTAGAGTAACCTGTTCCAAAGTCATCTATAGCAATTTTGCATCCTAGTTCTTTTATCTTCTGAACTTGTTCTTTAAAATACTCATAATCTTCTATTTCCTCAGACTCTAATATTTCAATAGTTACTCTCTCTGCTTTTTCTCTATCAAAGAGAGCTGATAAAAGATATATAATGTCTTCATTATATATGTCCATTGCAGATAGATTAATACTTATTTCAATATCTTTGTATATATCTAAAACTTTTGCATTGTATTCTATTACTTTCTTTGTTAAGTCTACATTAACATACGTTCTTTTGATGGCTTCTAAAAACTGTCCTGGGTAAAGTAGCTTCTTATCAGGTGTTAAGATCCTAACTAATGACTCGTATTTTGTTATACGTTTTGTAACTAAATCTACAATAGGTTGATAATGGCAGATAACTCTATCCTCTTCTATAGCCTCTTTTACGATGTTTATATTTTTTGATTCGAACTTTAGATTTGTATTGTATATCTCAATTCTATTTCTTCCTCTCTGCTTAGCTTTATATAAAGCCATGTCTGCATGTTTAATAGCTTCCTCTACAGATTTTTCATAATCAAAAAGATTTATTCCTATTGATAAAGTAACTTTTAATTTGATGTTTTTTACTGTTATGTAACGTTTTCCTACACTGTCTTTGATATTTCTTGCAACCTGAACCATATCATACTTGTATGTGGAAGTATCAGGATTAGATTTTTTAAACAGGATAAACTCTTCTCCACCATACCTTATTAAAATATCATCTTCAGAGAGATTTTCTTTTATTCTACTTGCTATCTCTTTTAGAACTAAATCCCCAATCTCATGACCGTATGTATCATTTATTCTTTTGAAGAAATCAACATCTATTATAAAAACTGTATAAGTATCCATCTTAAATAAGTCTATATGATCATACATAAAGTGTCTGTTATATGTGCCAGTTAAAGGATCTAGATACATCTTTTCTAATTCTTTTCTGTATCTTATAGACTGATATATAAAGTAGATGATAAATATTGAAACTAATGCTAATATTGTTCCTAAGATAAATTTGATTTTTCTCATTAGAGAGATAATACCGTAGAATTTACGAACAGATAGATCTAAAAGGATATAACCTTTTATCTGCTTATTTTCTTTTATTGGATCTATAAGTCTAATAAAAACTTTTCCATCCTTCTCTGTTTTATAGATAGTTCTTTTTGTTATGTTAACTAGCTTTTCTATAAACGCTGGATCCTCATTATAGACTTCCCAGAATTTTTTCCTCTCTAATGTTTTTGAAACATCTAGAAGATACCTTAGCTTCCCATCTTTATCTTTATAGAGGATATAAGCCCTCTTTACATCTTGATTTAATATAAATTCTAACTCTTTCTCAAACGTTTTCTTCAGTTTTGAAATAAGAAATATACTTGCTATATCCTTGCGTTCTAACTTTGATGTTTCCACAATCTCTTTTTTAAACTTCTCTAATTTTTCTGATATATCAGGTAAAATAGCTTCATTTATTATTGTTTCCTCTATAGTTTGTTCCATTTTAGGTAGAGATAAGAAACCAACAGTAACAGCTGTAAGAATTATAAAGAGTATAAGAACATATTTTATAAAAACATTCTTTCTTTTTTTCCTAAGAATCATAAAATCCCTCCATATGTAGAGAGTCTATTTTAAGATAGAAAAGATATAATTGTAAATGTTTTTTACAATTGCTTTTGAGATAGGAAATTTCTATATTCTTCAGGAGTATTAATGCTTCTAAATGTTGAGAGATAAGGGTCATATTTTTTAAGATCTTTATCTGAAATATACTTAACATTTAGATTTTCAACCCATTTAAATAAAGATTTATTACCCTTTTCGTAAAGATTTTTTCCTACAGAAATAGCTTCTTTTTTATAAAATGTATTTAATGGCTGAAACTTATTATTAATAACAGGTATAACAGCATCAAATCCCTTGAGGTTTTTAAATAAGTATTTAATAACTTCTAGGTTTATATCAGGCGTATCACATGTTGCTATAAATACGTTGTTATTTGATATATAATCAAAGCAGCTTACAATACCATTTAAAGGACCGGAGTAAGGATTTTTATCCTTAATTATTTTTACAGGTTTTTTAATATCTTTTATTTGTTCTTTATATATATGTTCACTTTTGTTCGCAGAAATAATTATTTCATCTGAGAATTGGGAAACTTTTTCTAAAATATGTCTTAAAAATGTCTTTCCATTCCATAAAAGGAAGGCTTTATCCTTTCCCATTCTTTTACTTTCTCCCCCAGCTAATATAACAGTAGTTACATTCTTCATAATTCTCCTAAAATAGCTTTTATTCTTATATATTCAACATTTGCTTCATATATATTTTTATTTAAAAACATATATGTATTTAGTAAATCTTCAAAGGGCTTCAGATATATAACTGAATTTTTATATTTATTTGTTCTTAAAAAAAACTCTGATTTTAGGCTTTTAGAGCTTTCTTTTAATATAGGTATGATCTCTTTAGCTAAACTAATGTAAGATAAACTTTTTTCTATATTATACTTTAGTTGATTATATATAAATCTCAATTTTTCTCTTTCTGTTATTACTTCTATACTTTTTGATAAAACTTCCTGTTCCTGTTTTAGTGTTCTCCACACAGGAATTTTAACACCTATTCCAACAGATAATGCATCTGTAAGACGTCCACCTGTATCTATTCTCGCTGATATAGTAAAATCTGGATAGTAAACAAGTTTTGTTAATCTATATATCTCTTTGGCTTTTTCTATATCTTCCTCTACACTTTTGTAAAAAGGACTGTCTTTAATTTTACCTATACATTCTTTTTTTGAAATGTTTATCTTTTTTATAGAAAGAGGTTTAACAGTAACTGTTGTTACTTCTTTATTTACTAGCTGAGTTAGTTTTGCAAATAATACTTTCTTTTCATAAATCTCTTTTTTTATCTTTATAATTAGATAACTTTTTATTGTCTTTACTCTTAGTTTATCCTCTTTTTTATAAACATTTTTTATACTTTCTAAAAGATTTAAAAGTTTTTTATATGTTCTTATGTTCTCATTTAATAACCAAATTTTGTAAGCTGACTGATAAATCTGAGAAAAGATCTTTTCTTTTTTGGATATTAAAAGATAGTAATCTGACATATATCTTTTCTTTTCTATCTCTTTTTGAATATCAAACTTTTTTGGATAAGGGATATACTGTTTTATATAAATTCTTCCAGACTCTAATGGTTTTTTTAAAAGTTTATCTCCTCTTAAAGATACAGATATTGAAGGGTTAAAAAGCTTTTTTGCAACTTTTATCTTTTTCTTTAAAATGTTTAATTCTTTCTGGATTTTTAAAAGCTCAGGATTATTTTTTTCAGCTAAAGAGATTAACTCTTCTACTGTATAAGCATCTGCTTTACAAAGGAAAAATATAAGAGCTAAAAAACTAAGAGCTTTTTTTCTGTTTGTCATAACAATCTTTACACAGTCCATATATTTCAAGTCTATGGGACATTGGAAAAAAGCTGTAATCCTTACATACTTGATCCTGAAGTTTTTCAAGCTTAGAGTTGAAAAACTCAATAATCTTTCCACAATCTACACATATAAGATGATCATGGTGTTTAGTTAAGCCTAGCTCATATATGGTTTTATTTTTATATTTTATAACTTCACTAACAAGACCCATATCTTTTAAAATAGACAAGGTTCTATAAACAGTAGCTCTTGAAACATTTTTCTTTTTATTTTTTAAAGAGTAAACAATATCTTCTACTTCAAAATGACCTTTTGTCTTTAAAATTTCATTTAATATTTCTTCTCTTTGAGGAGTGAATTTTAAATTTTCTCTCTTTAGATAATCCTTAAAATCATTGAGAATTTTTTTCTTACTAATCCTCATGTTTTCTTACCTATGTCAGGCCTTTTTATCTCTAATGTGTTATTTTTGGATATTATACAGTATTCAGCTCCTCCTAGCCTTCCAACAATCTCTATCTTTTTTGTATCAACATATCCTTTTTCATTTAAAAGATCATCTTTTATGTGAAAGTTAAGTATTTCTCCAAAAATTATTCCCATCTTTTCAATATTTATTATTTCAAACTTCCTACACTCTATATTAATAGGACTTTCTTTTATTCTAGGAGCCTTAACTGTAAGGGATTGTTCAGGAGTTAAATTTGCCTCATTAAACTCATCTACATTTTCATCAAATCCTACAGATGTTATATTCATCTTTTCAAGAAGGTCTTTTGTAACTATATTCACAACAAACTCTCCTGTCTCCTCTATATTCTTCCATGTATCTTTTTTCTCACCTGTTTCTTTACTTCCAATAGAAACCATTAAAAGAGGTGGAGAGCTTGAAACTCCTGCAAAGTAACTAAAAGGAGCTACGTTAAAAATACCATCCTTACTAACAGTTGATATCCAAGCTATAGGTCTTGGAACAATAGTGCTTGTCATAAGTTTATAAATACGTTTTTTATCTATATCTGATGTTTTTATATCCATTTTTGTACCCCTTACATTTGTTCTTCTGCTTTGCTCCTTTCACTTCTTGGATATAGAATTTTAGCCATAATAATAGAGATCTCGTAGAAAATAATTAAGGGCATTGCAAGAAATATCTGACTTACAATATCAGGAGGTGTTAAAATTGCAGCCATTACAAATGCAGCAACTACAAAATAAGGTCTAAATTTTATAAGAGTGTCAGGAGTTACAAGACCAAGCCTTGCAAGAAGAGAAAGAATAACAGGTAGCTCAAAGGTTATTCCAAAGGCAAGTATAAGTCTTACAACAAAAGATATATAAGAGCTTACAGAAATCATTGCTTCAACATCAAGCTGTGTATAACCAAATGTCAAAAGAAACTTAATAGCTAAAGGTAAAACTCCAAAGTAGGCAAATAGAGCCCCTGATATGAAAAATACTGTTGTAAATGTTACAAAAGGAACAACTAATTTTTTTTCTTCTTCGTATAAGGCAGGTTCTATAAATTTCCATATTTGATAAAAAACATATGGAGAAGCTATAACAAAACCTACAAGCATAGCTATTTTAAAAGCTGTGAAAAAAGACTCTGTTGGTGTTAGAGCCACTAGTTTTAAATCTGGGAAAACTCTATTTAATGGTTCTTTGAATATCTTAAAGAAGAAATCTACTTTAGTAAAAACAACAACTGTTGCTATAGCTATAGCAACTAAACTTCTAAAAAGCCTTGTTCTAAGTTCAGCTAAATGTTCTGTTATAGGAGCTTCGTATTCTTCAGGAGATTTATGTTCTTGGCTCATCTTTTTCCTCAGAACCTTCCTCTATTTTATTTTTCTTAAAAGATATTTTTTCTCTTTTTGGCTGATACTCTTCTTTTTTTGTTGATGTTTCTTTTATCTCTTTGTCAAACTCATCTTCCCAAGTTTCTTTCTTTTTAGAAGTTGTTTGAGAAGGAATATGATGAGGATGCTGATAAGGTGGTTCTTCCTCTGTTACAACAGACTTGACTTCATCCACTGTTGAACGTATCTCTCTATAAAATCTACCTAATGTCTTTGCTACTTCAGGAAGTCTTTTTGGTCCTAATACAAGTAATGCTACAATAAAAATTAATATAAGCTCTGAAAATCCTATTCCAAACATAATAAACTCCTTCTTAAAAAGTTTAAAAATTATATATCAAAATTCAGCTGCTATACTAAACTCTATTCTGTATCTATCCTCTCCATCTTTCTTATTTAGATTATATGCAAAGTATAAAGTAAAAGAACCTGCAGGAGTTGGTATATATATCCCTGAGCCTATAGAATTTCTCATATATAATTCTTTTAATTGTCTAAAATTTTCATACACATTTCCCATGTCATAGAATACAAAACCGTACAGATTAACAGGTTTATATAGGGGAAATCTTATATCTCCATTAAAGAGAAGAAAAGATTTTCCTCCTTTCTTATTCTTCCCAGCTACTTCTTCGTAAGAAAAACCTCTCAGGTTAGATATCCCACCTAGATAAAATCTTTCAGGTGGAGGTATTTTTTTTAACTTCTGCAATATATATCCAAAGGATAAATTTGGTGCAAATGTTAAAAATTTCCAAGTATGAAAAAGTCTGTAAGAAGTTAGGAATTTCTGAATAGAAAAATCTCCAAAATCTAGATAAACACCATATTTAAAATTGTAACCTTTTAAAGGATTTATTTTTGGAGATCCGTGCATATCTTTGTAAAAATAAGAAAATTTATAGGATAAATAATTTTTATATTCAAAAAACTTTTGCTTTTCCAATGAGTTATCTTTGTATTCAAACCCTAAGCTAAAAGATCTGTACTTATCTTTCTTCTTTTTAAGAGATAGTTTATAACCTCTCTCCACAAGATCAAAAATTCTATGTATCTGCATATTTCTAAAAAGACTTAAAGAAACAGTATTTCTAAATGGAACAAACTTGTTTAAAATAGAAAGTTGGTATGTTTGTCCTAATGTAGATGTTTCTAAATATCCAAAGAATTCAAATCCATAGTTAAAGAGATTTTTTAGTGAACCTTGCAAAGCTAACTTAAATTTTTGCTCAGAGTTGTATCCTATTGAACCTTGAAAGATCCCTCTTTTGTCTTCTCTAAAAATATACTCTTTATCAACCTTTTTATTTTTTTTATCTTCTATAATATATGGATTTACTGTATCAAAGAGATAAAGAGAGTAAAAGTAGTCCAGTTCTGAATCAAATTCATCCTTAGAGAAATATTTTTCCTTTGATAAATTCCATTCAATAACTTTAGGGGAAAGATGCCATGTTCCGTATATAAATGTTAACCCCTGTCTGTATCTTTTAGATTTGTCAATTTTTATATGTAGGAAAACATATACATTTTTGTTTTGAACAAATCTAGCATCAAGAAAAACTTTTGCATCAAGATATCCCTTATCTTTGAAATACTGTTTTATCTTTTCTAAAAGATTTAAAACCTGTCTTGGATTATAAACTGTAGGTACTTTAATATATAAAGGATATTTACCTCCTACTATTTTTATCTCTTTTAGGATAAATTTTTTTCCTCTATCAACTTTTATAAAAAGAGAAACTGTGTGGTCTTCTTTATTTATTTCTTCTTTTATTTTATAGTAAAAAGATAAATACCCTTCTTCATAAAAGGAAAAAAAATATTTCTTTAACAAATTTTCTATTTTTCTTCTACTATAAGGCTTTCCTAAAAAAGAATATAATTCCTCTTTTAATGTTTCAATATCTGTATTAATATCCATATTAGAAATTTTATAGACATCACCTTCCTTTATATGAAAAGTGATAAATACTCTATTTTTTTCAAAGTCTTCTCTATACTCAGGAACAATCTTTACATCTAAAAAACCTTGGTTTTTATAGAAATTTTTTATATTTTCTACAGATTTATTTATCTGGTAAAAGTTTACTCCCTCTTTAAATGTTAAGAACTTTCTAAGTTCTTTATCTGAAAAAGTTTTATTACCTTTAAAGGTTATTACGTATTTAAAACCTAAGCTTACAAATATATTAACTGTAATATAATTCCTTTTATCTTTTTCAAGTGAATAAAACGATAGAAAGTTGTCATAGTAGCCTTTTTCTTTTAAATAATCTGAAGTTTTCTCTAATCTATCCTGAAATTTTATAAAATCAAAATATTCACTAAATTGGAACAATTTAAAAATATAAAAATTTCTTTTCTTTTTTAGTATAAATGTAATAATATCTTTTTTTAGTTTTTCAGGAATAAAAATATCTGAATAGATATTTATCTTTTTAATCTTTACTCTTTTTCCCTCTTTTATATGAATATGTATTACTGCTTCTCCATTTCTATTGATAAATGCATCAATGCTAACATCAGCAAAGGGGTATCCTTTATCCATATAAAACTGTTTTAATCTTCTTGTTAGATTAAAAATAGTACGTTTTTCAAAAAATTGTCCTTCTAAAAGACCTGTTACAGCTAAGATTTCTCTTCTCCAGAAAGACTTATTTCCTGAGATATATATCTTTTTTATAACAGGTTTTCTTTTTAGATATAAAACTCTATTTTTGTAGGATATTCTTTCAAAATCTTCTGTTTTTTCCAAAAGAGAGATTATATAACCTATATCTTTTGTTTTTTCATATATCTCCTGAAGATTATTTTTAGGGAGGGGATAGTTAAATACAATCTTTAAGGCTTCACCGTAAGAAAATAAAGGAATAAAAAGAAAAAGAAAAAAAATTCTAATACCTTTGAACATGTTTATCCTTTATTCCTTTGAAATCTTTTAGAAGATATATATAGATTTTATACACAACTTTTCCTCTATAAACCACAGGATACATCTGCTTTTTTATAAAAAACTTAAATGCTCCTCTTACTTCTTTAGGAAGAGTTGACCTATAGGTTACAAAAACTCCATACACATCTTTGCCTTTATGAACATTTATACTTTCCCAAAGGTCAAATTGATTTTTTCTCCTTCCTAAATTTATACAGTAAGTCCTAGGATGTCCTTTCACATAAAAGGCAAGTTCAGATGCTATATGATACGTATCGCTAAAAATAATGTAAGGTTTATCAAGTTTTTCTACTATCTGTGTAACTGTTTCCCCTAATCCTTTCCATCCAACAAGTCTTTTTGTTGGATCTTTCTCTGGAGGTAAAATCCATCCTAAACCTATTTTGTCTAAAATTGGGGTGTAGAAAAGGATAACAATAGAGATAGCAGACAAAAATATGGCTGTTATAAAAGACTTATACCATTTTTTTAGAAAGATATAAAAAACTGTTAAAGTATATAAACTAAAATATGCAAAGGCAGGCCAGTTAGCCTCAACTCTCTTTTTAAAAGCTACATAGAGGAAAAACAGAAAAACAAAGACAGGAAATATCCACTGAAAAAATATCTCTTCTTTTTTTCTTTCTTTAAAACCTCTATAAAGGGCATAGGCAAAAAAAGGAAAGAAAAAAACAGAGTTTATACCAATCTGCCCAAGTATGTAGTCTCCTAAATACTGCAGAGATTTTGAAAAAGAAATCTCTTTTACATTAGCTCCTTCTAAAGAAGAAACATGTTTAAAAGAAACAAAATCATGTTGAATATTCCATAGAATAACAGGAAGAGTAAAGATTGAGGCTACTAAAATAGAAATGTAGAACCATCTACTTTTAAAAACTTCTTTTTTATGAAAATATAGAAATATAAGAAAAGGTGGTAAAACAAAAACCATGGAGTACTTGGATAAAAATCCTAATCCAGCAAAAATACCAGATAAAATCCAGTAAACAGGTTTATTTTCTTTAACAGATTTCCATAAAAATAAAAGAGTTAAAACCCAAAATAATGCAAGAGGTGTATCAGTTAAAAAAAGGATAGAAGCTATTTCATAGGCAGGAACAGCAGATATAAAAACAGAAGTAAAAAATGCAAAAATCTCTAAATCTTTTCTTTTATCAAAAAAATCTTTAAAAATCTCTAATACAAAAAAATACGTTAAAACGCCAATTAAAAATCCTATAACAATAGCATTTATTCTTACTCCTAACTCTGTATCTCCTAGTATAGATGTAGAAAGAGCATTCATATAGGCTATTAAAGGTGGTTTAGAGTAGTAAGAAAGGTCTAAATATTTAGACCAGAGCCAGTACTGAGCTTCTTCTGTAGACAGGTCTATATGCCCAGATAAAACGTATAAAATCCTTATATCAAGCAGAAGAAAATGGAAAATCAGGACCCTTTTTAACATAAGAAATGATTATAGCAAATTTGGTATGAACTGTGTTTGAATACTCTCTCTGAAATAATTACCAAAAGATTTGTTGCTAATTTTATAAAAAATCAAATAGAAAAACATAAGAAATATATAGTAAAAGCTGAAATCTATATAGATGGAAGGGAAATTGAATTGGATATATAAAAGTGTAAGAAAAAGTATAAAATTTTCTTAAAACACATAACTAATTTAGATACCAATTTTTATGT
>JALVKE010000134.1 GCA_027028005.1 Persephonella sp.
TTCTTATTTAATGTATAATATCCATCAGCAGAGATTGTTAGTTTTAGTATTTTATTAGAAGGTAAGTTTTGAAATTCAAATTTTCCATAATCATCAGTTATAGTATCGGATAACCATCTTCCTACCTTTACTTTTACTTTTGCTAGTTTTATAGGTTCTCCATACTCCTTATCTAATACATAACCCTTTAAGAATTTATCAAAAGGTTCTATAGGTTCTTCTGGAGTAACTATTAGAGGTTTGGGAGTATCCCATTCATCAATAAGTCTCGTTGCATTTGTAAAATCAATTATTCTAAAAAATCCTTTATCTGGTGCAAGTCTTGAACCTCTTCCTATAATCTGCTTAAACAAAACTTTTGAGGATATTGGACGCATAAAAACAATATTTTTAAGATGTGGAATGTCTATTCCTGTTGATAGTAAATCTACCGTTGTTGCTACTAATGGATAAAGTCTTTCTTTATCTTTAAAGATAGTTAAATCATCTTTGTCTTCAAAAATTATTTTGGTTGCATAGTTTTCTATTCCTACAAGTCTGTTTAATGTATCTCTAACTTGTTCTGCATGCTGTGTATCCGCACAAAATATTATTGTTTTAGAGTATTTGTCCCCTGTTTTTTCTATAATTTCTAAATATTTCTTACATAGAGTTTCTGTCCTTTCTGGTAACGTAATTTCTCGTTCAAACTCTTCAGGTCTGTAATAATCTTTTAAAAATTCATCAGGATTAGTTTGTATTTCGTCATCGTATATTATTTCTTCTCCACCTGATAACTTTAAGCCTTCTTTATCTATATTTGTTAAAACTTTGTAAATTTTATATGGAACTAAATAACCATCTTCTATTGCTTTAGCCATTGAATATTCAAAAACTGGTTCACCAAAGTAATCATATACATCTATGTTATCTTCTCTTTTTGGTGTTGCAGTCATTCCAAGATGATAGGCACTATTAAAATGTTCTAATATTTCTCCCCAATCTCCGTATCTTGAACGGTGGCATTCATCTATTATAATTAGGTCAAAAAAATCTTTCGGTATTGTTTTATAAAAATCATCGCTGTATAAGGTTTGATAAGTCGCAAAGTAAACTTGTCTATTTTTATTGAAATTTTTGTTTTTTATTTCAAATCTTGCTTGTTTAAATGGTTCATAATCATTATATGCTTGCTCTCTTAAAAATACTCTATCAGTTAAAAATAATACTCTTGAAAAATAATTACTTTTTAAAAGCTTCCAAACTATTTGAAATGATGTAAAAGTTTTTCCTGTTCCTGTTGCCATTGTTAAAAGTATTCTTTTTTGACCATTTAGGATTGCTTCTATAACTTTTTTAATAGCAGTTTCTTGATAACTTCTTAGTTTTCTCCCAGCTGATATATAATAAGGATATTCTAAGGGTGATAAATTCTTATTTTCTAATCCTTTCCATTCCTTATAAATTTTATAAAGTTCCTCGGGTGTTAGAAATTCTTTAACTTCTTCTGTTTTAGGTATTCTTCTATCATATATTAAAATTCTATGTC
>JALVKE010000135.1 GCA_027028005.1 Persephonella sp.
CATTGAAGTATATAAAGGCTTATTGGAATGAAAGAGTAAAAGGAAGAGTTCAGAAAAATACAGCTGTTTTACTGAGAGAGCCATTAAGGAAAGCAGTTTACGATGATTTGGAGAATAAAGTTTATATTCCAGTTCCAGATGAATTATACAGAGATTGGTTTGAGACAAACTTTTTAGAAGATATAAAAGAGTATCTGAATGATAAGTTTGAGATAGAAGAGGTTGAAGTTTTAAGTTTTGAAGATTAAAAAATTTAGTTAGGTAAATCTCAAACAAATACCTCAGCTGTGATATTATAAAAATTTGCTTTTTTAAAATTTAGGTTTGAGGTAAAGATTGCTTAGGATTATAAAACGGTCTAATCAGACACAAAATGAAAATGAAAAAGATGTTATAAGAGAATTCTTAAAATTCAGCAAAAAAACATTTCTATTTGTTGGATTGTTCAGTTTATTTGTTAATATTCTTATGCTATTACCAGCAATATATATGCTTGCAGTGTATGATATAGTTGTTCCAAGTAGAAGTGAAAATACACTACTTTTTATAACTCTCCTAGTTGTTATCCTATTTGGAATAATGGCAATACTTCAAATTATCAGAGGAAAAATTCTAGTAAGGATAAACAATAAGATAGATAACATTTTAAATGAAAGAGTTGTTGATAGTATGTATAAATTTGCACTAAAACATCCCACAAAAGCATCAATACAACCATTTAATGACTTTCAACAGATAAAAAACTTCCTTACAGGACAGACCATATTTGCATTCTTTGATGTTCCTTGGACACCGATATATCTTTTCGTTCTATTTATGTTTCACGTTTATTATGGAATGTTAGCAGTAGTTATAATATCCATAGTTATTGCTATTACATTTATAAATGAATACAGCTCAAAAAAACATTTAGAGAAAGCAAATGAAACTCTTATAAAGAGTAATAAGTTCCTAAACAATACCATTTCAAACATTGAAGTAATAGAAGCATTAGGAATGAGAAAGAGAATATATCAGAGATGGTTTGATATTTATAAAAACTATTTATCAAACTATAAAGTTGCAAATGATAAAGGTATATTCTGGTCTAATACAACAAAAACTTTTAGGATGTTATCACAGTCACTTATGCTTGGTTTAGGTGGTTTATTAGCAATAAATCTGCAAATATCCTCAGGTATGATCGTGGCAGGTTCCATAGTTTTAGGTAGAGTATTAGCTCCTTTGGATTTATTAGTAAGTACCTGGAGAAACTTTTCCTCTGCAAGATTGGCATATAGAAGATTAAATTCTCTTTTAGCAGAATTTGAGGAAGAACCACCGAGAGTGAAATTACCGGAACCTGAGGGAAGCATCACTTTAAGAGAAGTTGTTGTTATAGCTCCAGATGGTAAAAATCCGATACTTAAAAATATCAATATGCATATAAATGCCGGTGATATGGTTGCACTTGTTGGACCAAGTGGAGCTGGTAAGTCATCATTGGTTAGAACAATTCTAGGTGTTTGGACACCTGTAAATGGAAA
>JALVKE010000136.1 GCA_027028005.1 Persephonella sp.
TTGATATAAAAAGAGGAATTGAGCGAAATCCATGTGTTAAATCCATGTATATATCTTTATTTTCAACATCTAAACCTGAAAGTATTTCAAACATCTGCCAGAATTCTTGATGGTTTGTTCCAAACGGAATGACTACTTTTTCATATTCTCCGATTAGCTCGTCTGCCAGCTTCCAACGGGATTGTTCTGTTCCAACGATATAAATTTTATCTGGATTAATTACTTTTTTTATCACACTAAGTACGTAGTTGGTTTTTTCTTCTAAATCTCCAAATTTATAAATAGTTTCTCTATAATTTCCAGCACCTAAAACAGAAATAAGCATTTTCATAAGTTTTCTCCCTTATTATTCCTTACTATTTTTTAAATACTTATTTTTCAAGTATTCTATATTCGTGTCTATCCAATTCTGATAATGTCTGTTTTTCAGGAAATTTTTTAATCCTATATGAGACTTATGAGAAAATCTTTTTGCCCCTGCAAGAGAAAGTTTTTTCTTTTTCTCACATTTTGCCATACTAACTCTCTTGAGTTAAAACACACCAACCTAAAAGTTCATTATCTATTGTTAGTTTCTTGGATTTATTGGGAAAATCTGAATATCCTTTTGGAACTAGATATTCATAAACTTCCGAATAAAGCTCAGGAGCAAATTTTTTTACTAAAAGGTTTATTGTAGTGCTTAAAAATCCTTGGTGCTTGCCAAGTCTAAGGATTATATACTTTTTCTGAGGTGCAATTTCCGCAAGTCTTTTTCTTTTTTGAAGTTTTCCTAGAATTTGTTCTTTTTCGTTAGCCTCAAGTTCGTCAGTATTTTTAAAATATTCCATATCTTCTTCAAGAATTCCTATAGCAAATTCAGAGCAAGCTTCTCTAATTTTTTTCAGTCCTAAATATTTATAAGTTTCTGGAAATATTGTTTTATATTCTTCTTTGAATGGAACTCTAAAATCCAATATAAATTCAGAATTAGATTTTATCAACTCATGCAACTCTTCAAAATGTCTTGATACTCCCATTGCAGTGATATCTTTTATTTCTAAAACATCTTGCGGATTTTTTAAATCAGAATCAGAAATTAATAAAATTTTTAGAATATCTTTTTTTGCATCTGCGAATCTAAAATTTGGGTCAAAAACCTTTTCAAAACCAGCTCTAAAAACTATGCTTTCCCATCTTTTTTCTAAATTTGAGAAATTCCTTTTGATTTGTCTTTTTTTATCTCTTTCATCTCTAAAATGCTTTACGTTTAAACAATTTTTGTATTCTTCCAAAAACTGATTTTTTATTCTTTCATTTTCAAGGAATTTATCCTTTAGAATTTTATAAAAAAGAGCTGTTCTAATTGCTCCTTTTATTTCTGTTCCTGGGATATAAACTTTTCCATTTTCTTTTATAAATTCCCAAATTTGTTTGTATTCATTTCTATGATTTTTTATTTCTCCTTTTAATTCAACCTCATATTCAGGACTAATATCTATTCTATAACTTTGCAAAATCTCTCCTAAGCTTTTTGTTAAAGGATTTCTTTCTATGGTTGATGTAATATTTAACAGTCTCTGGGGATTGTCTTTTAAGGCTTTTACGACTTTTTCAAAGTTATAAATTTTAATTTTCCCATTGTTTATGGCATAAGACCAGTTACTTATTTGGTCTCCTGTTCCTATATGAATTGGAGAAAGAGCTGTTAATTTAAACTTCATTTTCTAATTTCCCCCTTGGATATATAAAGGAAATGCAAGTCCATATTGATAAATCTTAGTTCCGTTTATGTTTTTTGCTTCATAAAATTGACCGTAAAAGGATTTTTTATTCTTGACATTAAGAGTAGAACCTTCTGATAAATAGAGAACTTTGTCCTTCCATATATCTATATCTTTAAAACCGTAATCGTTGTCTATTGCTCCTCTAAATGTGAAGTAGTCATAGTAGCTCTTTTGTAAATCATAAGTTTCTTTTTCAGGAATAACTGGGGCAAGTGTTATAAATCTATTTGTTTGGTTTTTAAAATATTTTTCTATCTCAGAAAATTCTTTAAATTCTCCAAACTTAACCCGTCCGTATCCAATAGAGCGATTACCACCAAGTCCGATATCTTCCAGAAGGTTAAAAATAGTTTTTAGCTCATTTTTTATACTCTCGTTTTCTACTGCTATAAAAAAATAGCCTTCTTGTAGAGCCACTATTTCCTCAAAGAATAGACCTCCGCTTCCTTCTGTGGTTCCGAAAATTCTATCTATTGATGCGTGAGGAATAGCGTCTTTTTTTAATAAAGAAATATTTCCTTCAGCTTTTTCATTCAAGTAGTTATGTAGTTCCAATTCATTTGTTATCTCTCCATCTAAAACCTGCTTCAAAGTTTCAAAATCTACAAATTTGATTTTTTTGAGTTTTTTATAATCTATATCTGTTTTTTCAGCTCTTGTGGATTTTAAGTTTGGTTTTGGGAAAAAATATTTATCTTGTTTTCGTGGAAAAATTGAGCTGAGTAAAAACAAAGGGTGCCCATTTTCAAAACTGTTTAAAACTTCCTTTAATCGATTTTCTCCGTAGAGAATATAATACGCCCAGCTTATAGCTCCAAATAATGTGTATGAAGACGGGAAATCCCTAAATAGAGATAAAGGCGTTATATCTACTTTATAAACTTTCATTTATGCACCTTTTACCAGAGCTTTTACTTCTTCAAATTTTTGCAAAATCTCGTCAACAGTTGGATATTCCAGTGAAGAAATATTTTGATTTGGATTTATATAGGCATCTTTACTTTTAAAACACACTTCGATATTTTCAAATACAACTCGGCCGTTTCCCCTCGAACCGCCACCGCCTAAATAGTTGTCTTCAAGTCTTTTCATTCCTTCAAAAACAATTTTTAATCTTTTGTGGTCTTGTTCCTCGAAAACTTCATAAACTATTTCCACTTCAAATTCTGAACCTGCTGGGACTCTTTCTTGCTGTCTTGGATTTGCAGCTGATGTTATTCTGTCTATTGCGTTTTCTGTTTTAATCTCTGTGTATAAACCTACTCCAAGTTCTTCTTCCCATTTTTTTATTGTTTCTTTAGTAGGATATGCGTCATAAAATTTAACTCTTACAGGACCTACTCCGGCTTTTCTTGTTTCTTCAGCTGTTCTAATTCCAAAAACAACTGCAACATCCACAGGTTTTCCGTTTTCATCTATTGATTTAACTTCAGCTTCAATTTCACCTTTATTATTTGGTTTTCCTCTAACTAGCCCATATTGCCATTCTAATAAGCTTCTTATTTTTCCTTTTAGAGAAGAACCTGGTATATAAGGCATACCTTCTTTTATTTCTCTATCTGGTAGTTTGATGGAAGCTGCTGTTTTTATTACGGGATTATCTAAACCACCGATTTCAAAACTTTCTTTTGAACCTCCTATATGGAGTCCTGTTAGACACTTTAATTTTGCTTTTATTACATATGTTCCTTGGAAATTTAGATTCATTATTTATCCCTCCTTTTATTGATATCCAATGCATACTATATTGCATGTTGCTGTTATAAGCACTAATATATCGGTAACACGTGTTAATGAGATTTCAAAGTTATCTAATCCGTAATATGGATACTTATTACACTTTTTTTTCGCAATTTTTTTGAGATCAAGCATTGCTTTATATTCAATATCAACATAGAAATCAGCGAGACTTTTATACTTTTTTAGAAAGTAATATTGGTCTGCTGAAAATGAAACGCTCATTTGAACTACACTTTTCACTTTAAGGTAAGGATCAACCTCTTTTAAGTAGGGAATAATATTGCCCTTTATTACTCCTAAAGACTGCGGTTCTTTGTTTCTTTCTTTTGAAAAAGAGGTACCGAAACTTAAACATACAAGAAGTATTAAAACGATTGCTTTTTTCATTCTAATCTCCTGTATTTACTCATATTGTTTGTTATATGCAACAATTGCTGTCATAAACTCTTCAAACATCTTAAAATCTTCTTTATCTGCGTTATCTTTTAGCTTATCTAAACAGGCTACTAAAAGATGATAAAAATTCTTAGGCATCAAATCTCTTCCTTGAGCATAGGCTAATTTTGGATATAAAAGATAAAGTTCTGTTTCATCTTGAGTTATATCTTTAATTCTTTTTTCACAAATATCTTTTACTTCTGCAAATATTTTTCTGAGCTGTGAAGTTTTTAGTTTAGTTCCTCCTCTTTTACCTTTAAGTCCTTGGACAACTTGGTCTGCCCACCCTCCTGGGGGTGCGAAAACTTTTGGTTTAAGAATTTCTGAAAGTTTTTTGGCTTTCTTTATTTCTTCTGTGATTTTATAGATTGGATCGTCATGTTGATGGTGCTGTCCATTCATTTTGTATTCCCTCCTAAATTTTTTATATCTATAAACGTAAAAAACTACAAAAATCTGACTTTATTTTCCCCTTGTTTTTAGTGCTGTATAATTGATAACAAACGAAAACTTCTTAAAGTTCTCCTTATCTAACAAAAATTTGGCTATTTTTTGTCGCAGTTCTTCCGATTGTATATTTCTTGCAATATAGTAGTGTGCATAAGGATAAAACATTAGGTTTTCTTCTTTTTTGTATGGAAATATTAGCTTGTCTTTTTTGGTATTATCTTTTAAGAATTGCTCTTTTAGTCTATGAATTGCATAAATAAATCCTCTTTGGAGGTTCCCTGCTTTTATATTTTTTATCCAGTCTTTAGCTACTTTTTTAACTTCTCCGATTTCTTCCCATTTAAGAACATCTCCGAGAATGCAGATTCTGTTTTTACCTGAGTTCTTAGCTATCTCTTCAGCTTCACCTGC
>JALVKE010000137.1 GCA_027028005.1 Persephonella sp.
AATACCTAACATACTTTCAAGGAGAAAGGAAGAAATTACAAGACCTTTATCAAATTGCTTTGTATAATGATTTGAAAGTAGGGTTAAATAAAATGATATATATAATTCCTACTAATTTCATTTATGGAAAATCAGGGACAAATGAGATAAGAAAAATATTTTTTCCTTACTACAGTATAGATAAGGCATACTTGATAGAAGATAAAATATTTGAGGAAACTGGAATTAACGTAGGAATATTCTTTTTTACAAGAAAAAAAAGATTGTCTTTTGAGGACATAAAATTTGAAGTTATTAAAATACATAAAAACAAGATAGTGGAAAAAGAAGCTGTATTAAAGAAAAAGTTTAATTATGTAATGGGCAATGAATTTGACGAATATGTAAATAGCAATAAAAGGAACAGTATAGATGTATCTTTTTATTTAATGAAAGATGAGGTGATTAATAATCCTGGTAATAATAGAGTAATACTTTTAAATGCAAATAAGTTTAACAAATCAAAGAATGAATATGAAAAAGAAGAATACTGGGTAAATGATGAACTATACAAGAAAATAAAAAGTAATATTCTTTGGGTAAGGACTGTAGATACTGGAAAATGCGATGGCAGAGCAGGGCTTTATTTACTGGAAGAACTTGGGGTGGATGGAATATTAACAGAAAAACCTTACAGAACTCATCCTATACAGGTGTTTTTTAATCCCCCTCTATCTCCAGATGTTCAAATTGAGTTAAAAGATAAATTTAACAGCTGTTTAGAAACATTTAGAGAACTCACAGATAGTGAATTCATGACCACTTATAAGTATTCTAATAGTGATTATGTAAGAAAATATTTAGGTCTAACGCAAGTGAAAAAACTAATAAATACTATTGAAATCTGTGTGTAATATAAAGTAATACAAGGGACTGTCCAAATAACGGGAGTGTCCACCAAAATGTGTAAAAATAAAAAAAGCCAATATAGGAGGTAGACTACTCTCGGTGTACACCTAAACTTTTCTATTTAGTTTGTCTTTTGGTTATTTATAAAAAGGATTTTTAAATAGTTTTTGTTTTCGTTAGTATCTAATTTCTTTTTTGCTTCCTTGAGTCTTCCTTTTGTTTTATATAGCCAGCCTTCTCCGAGAAATTCGTCATTAGGATAACAATTCATACATCTATCAATTAAATTCTCTAATCTATCCAAAAAAGTTTTTGCTTCTTCTTTTGATTCTAAAGATAGTTTCGAAAAATAGTTATCTAAAATAAAAGCGATGTCATACAAATCACGTGCTAAAGTTTTATGTTTTATATTCTCCAATTTTTGCTTGAAAATGCTATCTATGGAATAGACGTAAATACCATTTAGATTTTTATACTGGAGAGATTCTTTTTCTTTCAAAGAAATTTCTATTTTTAATGGGTTGGTTAAGCCAATATTGATTTTATATCTTTTAATAGTGTTCGTATTTTGGGAGTAAAAAACGTCAAATTTTTCAGATAACAGGTTATAAATGTCAG
>JALVKE010000138.1 GCA_027028005.1 Persephonella sp.
AGATAGGACTCATTGTAATCTAAATGGAGGATACACAGATTTGCTTCATCTTTTAGTGCTGTATCTTTTTCTTTTTGTAGATTAGCAAGATTTATAAGTGCTATTCCTTCAGAATCTATTATTTCAGGAGTAATTCCTGCGTAATAAAGAACCTCTTTTGCTTCTTCTATTTCATCAATCTTTGCTATAACAACAAGGATATGATAGATGTTTTCATCCTCTCCAATAATGTCATAATCGTATATGGTACTTCCTTTTAAACTTTTTATATCCTCTCTTATGTTCCATTCTACAGCTTCCTCTAGCTCTTGGGGACTTAGCTTGGGGAGTTTTAATGTTTTGTACAATGTTGAACCAATTGGAATACTAACAGCAGCTTTTTTTAGCTTTATTTCCCTTTTGTCAAGCTGGTCTCTAAGCATCAAACCTGCCTGCTCAGTATCTTCAGGAAGTTCTACTTCAAAGGGCATAACAGGAAGTATAAACTCTTTACCTTCTTTTTCTAAAACAGCAACTCTAGCAAAGTTTTTATCTAACTGAATACCTAAAGATTGTTCTTCTTTTGCTCCTAAAAAAGGTATTCTAAGTATATTGGACAGTTTCATATTCTAAGTCTCCATATATTAATGTTCTTGGCTATTATTAAAATACAAAAAAACCCCTTAATAAAAAGATAAATATGTGTATATTGTTTTTTTCGGAGAAAAAAAGGGTACCTTTAAGGTACCCTATTGATTATAAAGATATTAGTTAGAAGTTTTTGCCTCTTCTTCAGAGTGGAGACCTAGTTTTTTCTCTATTTCGTAAATTGCCTTTGTTGTTTTTAAAACAGCATCTGGATTAATTGAAATTGTATCTATTCCCTGTTCAACAAGAAATTGAGCAAAATCTGGATAGTCAGACGGCCCCTGTCCACATATTCCTATTTTTCTACCGTGTTCTTTAGCTGTTTTAATAACCTGTGCTATTAATCTTTTAACTGCTTCATTTCTTTCATCATATAGATGTGCAACTAGAGAGGAATCCCTGTCTAATCCTAAGGTTAGCTGAGTAAGGTCATTTGAACCAATTGAGAACCCATCAAAATGCTGTGAAAACTGATCTGCAAGAACAACATTAGATGGAAGCTCGCACATTACATAAACTTCAAGACCATTTTCTCCTTTTTTTAGACCAAACTCTTCCATAACTTTAAGAACTTTTTCCCCTTCTTCTGGAGTTCTACAGAATGGAACCATAACCTTAACATTCTTTAATCCCATTTTGTTTCTAACTCTAAGGATAGCTTTACACTCAAGACCAAAGGCTTCTTTAAACTGAGGAGAGTAGTATCTTGAAGCTCCTCTCCATCCAATCATTGGGTTCTCTTCAACAGGTTCAAAAAGTTTTCCACCAATAAGGTTCGCATACTCATTTGATTTAAAGTCTGAAAATCTAACTATCACAGGTTTTGGATAAAATGCTGCTGCAATTCTAGCAATTCCGTAAGAAAGTTTTTTGATAT
>JALVKE010000139.1 GCA_027028005.1 Persephonella sp.
AAATTTATTTAGATTCTTAAGAACTCTATTATATATTTGAAAGTAGTAATCAAAAAAAGCCAACCAAAACCATAAAAATCTGAAAATTGAAACAGACATGATTTTTCTCTTCCGAGCAACAAAATCAGTATAAGTCTGATCGTCTACATATGTATAAGAGCCTATAGACTTTTTTTTATTTTTATATACCTTTTTAAAAATCTGAATAGGAAGTCTCAAAAGTCTTGGTTCCCAACGAGACCAAGTGTACTTAACGGAACCATAACTCTCGAGTTTTTTAGTTAACAATTTTGCCTGGGTAGACTTACCGCAACCATCTATACCTGTAAAAATAATCAACTTACCTTTGTCCATAAACTTCAGGCCAGTTTATAAGCTTTTGATACAAATCTTCAACTCTTTTCTCCCAAGAAAAATCTTTAACCATTTGTCTAGTAGAAAAGTCTGAACGATGTGAGATCTCTTCTAAATAACGGGAAAAATCCTCTTCATATTGAGCAAAATAAAAGCCTCTTTCAGGATCGTGAGAAAACATTTCTGGTAATGCTCCATAAGGAGTCGTAATAACGGGTAAATTAACTGCCATAGCTTCTAATACTGAAAGTGGCACTTCTGTAGCTCCAATTCTTGTTTGAACAGGAAAAAGATAACAATCTGATAGTTGGTATATTTCTTCTATACTATTAAGTGAAGTATCAATTATTTTTATATTTTGCTTATTGTTAAACTTAGATATTAGATTGCAATCCCTTTCATTTCTTGTAGTAGAACTTAAGATAAGACAAAAAGAATAAGTATTTTTATGAGATAATTTCAAAATCAAATCAATATTTCGGGATTTTTTTAAATGTCCTACATGAAGGATTATGAAATCTTTAGAAGAAAAACCGTACTTCTTTTTTAAAAGTTTTTTTTGAATATGAGAAACTGGTTTAAATTTATAAATGTCAACTCCGGCATAAAAAATGGTATAAGGTTTTTTAAAGTATGAAAAATCATTTTTCATTTTATATGAAGAAAACACTATTCCATCGAATTTTAATAAATTAAAAAACTTCTGAGATAACTTAGAGTGATAACGAAACTGCAATGCCATTAATATAACCTTTGTTTTAATACAAAGTAATTTTAAGATCTGTGTACGCAATAAACTTGCTGGAGTGACAGAAGAATAAGGAATGTACAAAATAAGATTTGGAGAGATAGCCCTTAATAGTTTAAATAAATTTATACTCAGAAAACTCCGATTAAAATCACAATAAAAACTTCTGCTTATTTTGCAAAAGTAATTATCAGTTATAAAGAACACATTTCTCTTTTTGATCATAAAATTTACTAAATTCAACACAATATTTTTAAAACCTTCATCATAAGGAGGCAAGAACTTTTCAGACAATATAACTATGTTATTCATAATCTTTAATCTCTAAAAGAGAAGAATACTTTAAACCTATAGCAACTAAAGTCAAAAACAAAGGAAAAGATATAACATCATAAATAGGAT
>JALVKE010000140.1 GCA_027028005.1 Persephonella sp.
TTCTCATTTTCATTAAGAATACAAACAGAAACCTTCAATTTTTCTCTCCTGGATATTTATTAAATAAATACAGGTTAATTATCGAAAATAAATTGTAAAACTTAATAACAATCTTTTTTCTTTGTGTAAAGGAATTTAACATGCAACTTAAAAATAAAAAAGTTCTCGTAACAGGTTCCTGTGGTTTTATAGGAAGTCATTTGGTGGAAAGATTACTTGACGAAGGTTGTGAAATAAGAGCTTTTGTGTATTACAACTCTTTTAACAGCTGGGGATGGCTTGACACATTTCCAAAAGAAAAATTGGATAAAATAGAAATTTTTACAGGAGATATTAGGGATCCAAATGGTGTAAGAACGGCAATAAAGGGAATTGATATTGTTTTTCATTTAGCAGCATTAATAGGAATTCCATTCAGTTATCATTCTCCAGATAGTTATGTAGACACGAATATAAAAGGAACATTAAATGTATTACAAGCGTGTAGAGATTTAGGTGTGGAAAAAGTTTTAGTTACATCAACTTCTGAAGTATATGGGACAGCGAAATATGTTCCTATAGATGAAAATCACCCAAGGCAAGGACAATCTCCTTATTCTGCAACTAAAATAGGTGCTGATTTTATCGCAGAGAGTTTTTATAGAAGTTTCGATTTACCTGTTGTTATAGTAAGACCTTTTAATACGTACGGACCAAGACAATCGGCAAGGGCTGTTATACCAACAATAATAACCCAGCTTCTTTCTGGCAAAAAAGAGATAAAACTTGGAGCACTTCATCCAACAAGGGACTTAGTATTTGTCAAAGATACTGTTGAAGGTTTTGTTGAAATTGCGAAATCTGATAAAACAATTGGGGAGGAAATAAACATAGCTACTGGACAGGAAATATCAATTGGAGATTTAGCCCAGAAGCTTATAGATATGATAAATCCTGATGCAAAAATAGTAACAGAAAAAGAACGGTTAAGACCGGAAAAAAGTGAAGTAGAAAGACTTCTTGGAGATAATACAAAGATAAAAAACCTGACAAACTGGACACCAAAATACAGTTTAGACGAAGGTCTAAAAATCACAATTGAATGGTTTAAAAACAAAGGAAATTTGAGACTGTATAAACCAGATATTTACAATGTATAAAGAAATAATAGATTTTATTAGAAAACTTTACAATACGGACGATTTTATACCCCTGCACGCACCTGTATTTAAAGGGAACGAAGAAAAGTATGTTCTTGATACAATCCGTTCAACATTTGTTTCTTCTGTAGGTGAATACGTAAATGAGTTTGAAAGAAAAATAGCAGAATACACGGGAGCAAAATTTGCAGTAGCTACAGTAAATGGGACATCTGCTTTGCATATCGCTTTGCTGTTATCTGGAGTAAAAGAAGGAGATGAGGTTATAACACAACCCCTTACATTTGTGGCTACCTGTAATGCTATAAAATACTGTGGTGCAGAGCCTGCATTTGTTGATATATCTTTAAAAACACTAGGTATGTCACCGGAAAGTCTTAAAGAATTTTTAGACAAAAATGCAGAAGTAAAAAACGGATACGCATATAACAAAAGGACTGGAAAAAGAATAAAAGCCTGCGTTCCTATGCATACGTTTGGTCATCCTGTAGAGATAGATAAAATTGTTGAGATTTGCAGTAAATATAATATAGATGTAATAGAAGATGCAGCAGAAAGTTTAGGAAGTTTTTATAAAAATAAACACACTGGAACTTTTGGTAAATTTGGAATTTTAAGCTTTAATGGAAACAAAATAATAACAACCGGTGGTGGTGGAATGATATTAACAAATGATGAAGAGCTGGCAAAAAAAGCCAAACATATTACTACAACAGCAAAAGTTCCACATCCGTATGAATACTTCCATGATGAAGTAGGTTATAACTATAGAATGCCTAATATAAATGCAGCTTTAGGTGTTGCCCAATTTGAACAATTAGAAAATTTTCTAAAAATAAAAAGAAAAATAGCACAAGAATATAAAATATTTTTTGATAAAAAGAGGATAAAGTTTATTACAGAACCGGAAAACTGCCATTCAAATTATTGGTTAAACGCTATTATTTTAGATAATAAAAAACAAAGAGACGAATTTTTAGAAATAACAAATAAAAACGGTATTCAAACAAGACCGGTCTGGACTTTAATGTATAGGCTGCCTATGTATAAAAGCTGTTTTAAGGCAGATACACCAAATGCAGAATATATAGAAGAAAGACTTGTAAATATTCCAAGTGGAGTAATCTATGAGTAAAAAGCCTGAAATACTATTGGTTGGTGGTGGAGGACACTGCAAAGCTGTAATTGATGTGATAGAGCAGGAAAATAAATTTAAAATAGCTGGAATAGTTGATATAAAAGAAAAAATAGGAGAAAAAGTTTTAGGCTATAAAATTATCGCTTCAGATGAAGATTTAAAAATCCTTTCAAATGAATATAAGTATGCTTTTATTTCTCTAGGTCAAATTGGAAATTGTGGAAAAAGGAAAGGGCTTTTTAGGCAATGTAAAGACTTAGGATTTTACTTTCCTAAGATAATTTCTCCTTATGCCTATGTTTCTAAGCACTCTATTATAGGCGAAGGAACTATAGTCATGCATGGAGCAATTATAAATGCAGGAGCAAAAATAGGGAATAACTGCATAATAAACTCCAAGGCTTTAATAGAACATGATGCTGAAATAGAAGATAACTGTCATATTAGCACAGGAGCTATTATAAATGGGGGAGTAAAAGTGAAAGAATGTAGTTTTATAGGTAGTAATACAACAACAAAACAATATATCACAATACAAAAAAATTCATTTATAAAAGCAGGGAGTGTTGTTAAATGAAAACATTTATCATAGCTGAAGCTGGAGTAAATCATAATGGTGATATAGAGCTTGCTAAAAAACTTATTGATGTAGCAGTAGAAGCAGGTGCAGATGCAGTGAAATTTCAAACATTTAAAGCAGAAGAAGTAATAAGTGAATATGCACCTATGGCAGAATATCAAAAGAAAAACATAGGGAAAGAAGAAAGCCAGTTAGATATGGTAAAAAAGTTAGAGCTAGCCTATGAAGATTTTGAAGAATTGAAAGAGTATTGTGATAAAAAAGGAATAATGTTTCTTTCTACTCCTTTTGATATTGACAGTGCAAGGTTTTTAAAAGATTTAGGACTTGAAATTTTTAAAATTCCATCAGGAGAAATAACAAATTATCCTCTTTTAAAAGAAATAGGAAGTTATAAGAAAAAAATAATACTTTCCACTGGAATGGCGGATTTAGGAGAAATAGAAGATGCTTTGGATGTTTTAATAGAAAATGGAACAAAAAGAGAAAATATAACAGTGTTACACTGTAATACAGAATACCCCACACATTTTGAGGATGTGAACCTTAAAGCTATGCTTACAATAAAGGATGCTTTTAAAGTAAATGTAGGTTATTCTGACCACACCCTTGGAATAGAAGTTCCCATCGCAGCTGTTGCACTTGGGGCTACTGTCATTGAAAAGCATTTTACCCTTGATAAAAATTTGCCAGGGCCAGACCACAAAGCAAGTTTAGAACCTCATGAATTAAAAGAAATGGTAAAAGCTATAAGGAATATAGAGAAATCATTAGGAAACGGTATCAAAAAACCTTCCAAATCAGAAGTGAAGAATATAAACATTGCAAGAAAGAGCATTGTAGCCAGGAAAAATATAAAAAAAGGGGATGTTTTTACTGAAGAAAACCTAACCACAAAAAGACCAGGAAATGGTATTAGCCCTATGATGTGGAAAGAAATAATAGGTAAAAAAGCTTCTAAAGATATTCCAAAAGATAAACCTTTAAGATTTGGAGATATTGATTGGGGATAATTTAATGAGGAAGATTTGTGTTTTTACAGGAACAAGGGCAGAATATGGACTTTTAAAACCGCTTATGGAAGAAATTAAAAAAGATGAAGATTTAGAGCTTCAAATAATCGCTTCAGGAATGCATCTATCACCAGAATTTGGATTAACTTATAAGGAAATTGAAAAAGATGGCTTTACTATAAATGAAAAAATCGAAATGCTTTTGTCATCGGATACACCTGTTGGTATTTCAAAATCTATTGGTCTGGGTGTTATAGGTTATACTGATGCTTTAGAAAGATTAAAGCCTGATATCACAGTAGTATTAGGAGATAGATTTGAAGCGTTAGCTTTTGCAATAGCATCTTTTACTCTAAAAATACCAATAGCACATCTGTATGGAGGAGAAACTACTGTAGGTGCTTTAGATGAAGGTTATAGACATGCTATAACAAAGCTATCATATCTTCATTTCACTTCTACAGAAGAATATAGAAAAAGAGTTATACAACTTGGAGAAGAACCTGAAAGAGTATTTAATGTCGGTGCTTTAGGAATAGATAATATTAAGAAACTAAAACTTCTTAGTAAGGAAGAAGTAGAAAAAAGATTAGGAAAAAAATTGAAAAAAAGAAACTTACTAATAACATTTCACCCAATAACGTTAGAAAAAGGAAGTTCAGAAAATCAGTTTAAGGAGTTGTTAAAAGCATTAGATGAATTAAAAGATACATTACTTATCTTTACAAAAGCCAACGCTGATGCAGAAGGTAGGAAAATAAATTATCTGATTGATGAATACGCTTCTAAAAATAAAGAAAAAACCGTAGTTTTTACAAACATGGGACAGCTTTTATATTTATCCACAATGCAGTTTGTAGATGCGGTGGTTGGAAATTCTTCAAG
>JALVKE010000141.1 GCA_027028005.1 Persephonella sp.
ACATAATTGGTTCTTTAAATTTTTGCCAGATATTACATCATTAAAAGTTTCATATACATTTTTATCTATATAAAAGTAAGCTTGTTCTGTGGCAAAATTAAAAGAAACCAAAATCCTTTCTACTACAAATCTATAAAAATGAGGAACTAATGTCAGTACTATGGAATTAAATATAAGAAAGATTATTAATAGGATACTTCTTATATTATGCAATAATCTCCTTTTCCATTTTAGTAAGTAACCTATAATTGAATAAATTATAACTAATAGTATTGAAATTGAAGTACTAATTGCAATAAAGAATGTTTCTTCATTTTTATACTCGCTGCTTGCAAAGAAAAATAACGCCAATAATAAAATGATAAATAATAAAGAGAAAAATACTGTTATTCCAAGTATAAAACGTTTGAATACACTTTTATTTAAATGCTTAATGTCAAATAAGAGCATTCCAAATAATAATGGATACAACACAATTATAGATGTATAAATAAAAAAAACGGATATTATTAAAAGCAAATCAAAACTTTGAAGGAAAGAGTTATCAAATCTAATTCCGTGATATATAACATAAGGAAGAAATAAAAGTATAGTTTGGATAATTAATATTGTAGAAAGAAAAAATTTAGATTTTCCTAAAATATCAATTATATTATCAAGTAGTTCAAATAGTTCTAAAAAATCTTGGAAGTTTTTCTTATTCTCTTTTCAATTACAATCCTTATCAATCATCACTCAAACAGTCCTTTTTGTCCTTTGATGTTGCCTTCTTTTATGGCAGAGATTATTCGTTCTTTTCCTGTTAGGAAGCCGTCTAATAGTTTTTTCTCTTTGCTCTCAACTGGTAGGGTTTCGGATATTGCTTGTGCTACTTTGTAGAATACTTCAGACTGTCCATAATTTGTTTCTGCAAGGATTTTTAAAAGTTCGTCTTTTTCTCCTTTTTCCCAGAGTTTTAAAACAAGGTGAAGTATGTCTATAAGGTCTGCGTTTTCTAAATGTTTTAGTATGTCTTCGTAATCTTTTCTTTCTGTTGGTGAAAGAACTTTTATAAACTCTTTTTCTTTTTTTATAAATCCTTTGTTCCATTCTTTTTCAAGGTCTATTCCTACGCTTTGTGCTAATTTTCTTGCTTCGTCAAAGTGGACTTTAGCCTGTCCATAGCTGTATCTGTAAAGAAGGTAGAATTTTGTAAGTGGTGAGATTTGCCCTGATATTCCGTTGTGTAGTATCTGTTTTATGGCATAGTTTATAACTATTTCTCTAACATCTTCTAACAGTTTATCTGCTCTTATTTCATTCCCTTCATAATCCATGACTTTTTCATATTTTCCGAAAACTTCTATCGCTGAACCAATCGCAGATATAAAAAAGTCTGCCCCGCTAATTCCTTCTTTCCATAAAAGGTCAAGTTTTTTGTTTAGATAGTTTTTAAGCTCCTCTTTTACATTGTTGTAAAATCCAATTCCTTCTTTTTTTATCTTCCTTGCTACGATGTAGATAGAAGAGGCTAAAGAGGCTGTTCCATGTGCTTTAACTTTATTCATCATTTCTGTATCCAGCGGATATGCCGCTGTAATAACTAAACCTGAATCCAACAATGAGTTTACTAATGTTTCCCAGCCTTCAGTTGATTTGTGGGCGTAAACTATTACTGTTATACCATTTGGTTTTAAAACTCTATAAATTTCCTGAAAAGATTTTTTAAGCATATCTTCAAAAAATTGTTTTGCTTTTTTTGGATTGCCTTGTCTTGAAGGATTAGCAACAATCTCTTGAGATTTGGGAACTAATGGTGTTGAAAATAATTCTGGATAGAAATCCCCTATACTTCTCTTTAACCATACATAGAAAAAATCAGATAATTCTGCATAGTTGATATTGTCATAATAAGGTGGGTCTGTGAATACTGCATCAAAATAGTTATCTGAATATGGCAAATTTGTTGCCGATGATTGGGTTATTTTAACTTTATTTTCATTAAAAGGAATTTTTATAAAATGCTCTAAATACTTTTTTATCCAGTTTAAAGCTGACCTAAAATCGGCATTTCCTCCAAATGCATTAGTTTCTGCAAAATCCCATGTCATCTGGATGGCTTGTTTTCCAATTGCAGGATTAACTAATTCTCGTGTATTATGCCAATATCCAAAGCTTGAAAAATAAACTGCTATCCTATCTAATCCTATTCCCAAATAACTCGCAATAACTTTAGCGTATCCTTGATTATAACTTTCTTTTAACATTTCTTTATAAGCATTTTTCACTTTTTCAATAAAAGTAATTAAAGCTAATTTTTGGCGAGAATTAAAAAGCTCTCCCCAATTTTTAAATCCGTATCCCCTTCCTGCAACAGTTGTAGGGTCATTTTGATTCATTGGTTCATCTGGCACAGGGTCTATTCCCCATTCTTCCATTAACTTTCTTCTTTTTTCTTCAAGATACTTTTCAGCCTCTTTAAAAATTTGATAATCCTTTTCAGTTGCTACTCTGTATTTTTTGCCTGTTTCTTCCTCTTTATACAAAACAACAGCTATTAATCTCTCTCCTGATTTTCCCTCTTGAAAAAGTTTCCTTGTAGTGTTTGCCTCAACTACTCCACCACAAACCGGGCAGGTTGCTATAGCTCTTGAGACTGTTCCTTTAGATGGGTCAAAATCCTTTGGCATAGGCTCATAGCCATCACCGACTATTTTAAACTTAACCTTTTTACCTTCCACATAAGGATATAAAGAAACCTTTTTATTACTTTTCTTTGCAAGCCAAAATTGACGCATTAAAGGAATTTCAGCTCCACAGGTTGGGTTCTGACAGGGAATTGTCCTTGCCCATATATAGCCTACCGGTATAGAGCCGTCTTCATCATTTGGATAAAACTTTCCTATTTCCTTTTTTGCCTCTCCTGAAACATAATTTCCCCACTTTTCAACGTCATAAACAAGTTTGCTAACTTCCCTTTCTTCCTCAAACATTCCATTTTTTTGTTTTATCTTTATTTTTTCTTTTCCATACTTTTGGGGAAATTCAAGGGTGCATTTTTGGATTAGAACAGCTACCGGGTTATAATCGTTGCTGTAAACCTCACAACCAAGCCTTAAAGCCTCAAGGGGAATTGCCCCACCACCGCCGAATGGGTCTAAAACTTTTGGTGGTTTTCCATTGTTTGCCTTTAAAATATCTTTCCTTGCCTGATTTATTATCTGATGGTTTAAAGAGTTTTCCCATTTTGAAAGGTCAACGATAAAGTTTCTTTTTTTGTTGTATTCGTCTATATCTTTTGGTGCTGGGATTAAAGCGGCATAGTTTGTAGCTCTGCTTGTTGCAAGGGGACGCCTTGCCCACCAGATATGGAGAGTAGATATATGCCCATGCCTGATATTTTTCTCTTTAGCTCCCTGCTCACTAACCTCTTTTACAGGAAAAGAGAACTCAATAAATCTCTGGTCTTGCATGTTAACTCCTATTTTTTATCTCATCTAAAGGGATAACATACCTCACAACTTCAACTTTTTGCTCTGGTTTTAGGTTTTCGGCTGGGTTTTGAATTATATAAAGCTGTGGATTTGTTGAGGCATTTAAGACTACATAAAGATAATATTTGTCTTTAAATCTCATCGCCTTAAACCATTCATTTTGGGTTAATGCAACAGAACCTTCTTTTGCCCTTGCTTTTACCTCGATATACCTTTCAACCTTTTCTCCATCTTCAGTTTTTACCTTTGAACGAATATCAAAACCAAGATTTTCAGCTGAAACATCTTCAGGAATTCTTCCATTTTTTCTTTCATACTCCATAGCAACTTCCATTCCTATTTCTTCAATTTCTGCATCTGAAACCATATAATCCGTTTTTTGTGGATATGGAATAACTTTGATAGCACTTATAAACTGTGGTTTCTCAATTGATAGATTTGTTTCGTACTGTATATCTTCTTTTAGCTTTTGAAGAGCCTTTTCATACCTTCTTTTTCTTTCTTCTTTATTTCTTATAACAATATCAACATCTTCACCTTTAATCTTCCTTTCTTCAAGCTCAAAAAGTTCATCATTTAGTTTGTGAATCAGATATTCAAGGGATTTTATTCCGTATTTTTCCTTTATTTTAGCCTGCCTTTGTCTTTCTTTTTTTAGCTCTTCTTTATAGTTATTCAAAGAAATAATAGTAGTTTTTAAAACTCTCTTTTTTCTCTCTTCTAAATCAATATCAATAGATTGCTTCTCTGTCGGTTTTAAATCCCAGATGATAGAAGGGTTAATTTCTTTTATCTGACCTGTTTTTTCATCAATATAAAACGCAAACAATCTTTTTCCTGCTATATTTCCCCTTCCATCTTTAACAGTTCCTTCATAGTATAGAATTTCTCCGTCCAATCTTCTATCAGGGTCGTAAAAAATTCCACCTTTTAAAAGCTCATCGTAAAGGTATTTTTCTATCCATTTTAAAGTTGCTTCAAATAGAGGATGTCCAAATGAAAGAAATTCAGCATCTGGATTTTTAAATGCCAATTCTTTGTCAAATGTAGCTTTTCTGTATTTTCCTATTAATTGTCCATACTTTCTTTTGAAACTGTCTTCATTCGCTATCTCTTTTATCTCATAAGGAATTCTCTCTACTGCTAAAAATCCATCTTTTCTTTCTAAAAACTTTCCACCTGCTAAAGAAAATGCTTTTTTGAAAAAACTCTCTGTATATTCTGGGATTAGTTTATGCTCTAATG
>JALVKE010000142.1 GCA_027028005.1 Persephonella sp.
CTTCCTTTGGATACGGTGGATACTGTCTTCCAAAGGATACAAAACAGCTTCTTGCGAACTATCAGGAGAAAAATATTCCAACATTTCTTATAAAAGCAACAATAGAGTCAAATATTGCTAGAAAGTATTTCATAGCAGAGCAGATAGTTAAGAGAAATCCTAAAGTAGTTGGAATTTATAGACTTAGTATGAAAGCAGGTTCTGACAATCATAGATCAGCGGCAATAATAGATATAATAGAGTATCTAAAAGCTAAGGATATAGATGTTATTATTTACGAACCTCTTATAGAAGAAGATGCATTTATGGATTTTCCAGTTGTTAATGATCTAAAAGAGTTTAAAGATAAATCTTCTCTTATTGTTGCTAATAGATTTTCAAAGGATTTAGAAGATGTAAAAGATAAAGTCTATACAAGAGATATCTTTATGAGGGACTAAAAATGTCCCTCAATTCCTTATTTTACAAAATGTGATAAGAAGTGTGCTGTAACTGTATCCATTGTTTGCACATGATTTACAATCCATGGAACAAATATCTTTGAAAGATATTCTTTCAACAGATGAGGATCTTTCTCTTTTTCAAACTTTTTCTTTAGCTGATTTAATTCCATTAAAACCCTATCATGCTCACCTCTATGCATAGGATATGCAAAAAAGTTATACTCTTCCATTAATCCCTGTTCAAAGGAAAAATGCTCTTGTACATCTTTTAAAAACTCATCAAATAACTGCTCTACTTCCTCTATAGAACCTTCTCCACTTTCAAACTTTTCAATAGTTTCATAGAGCTTATTTAATATTTCTATCTCTGTATCATGAACTTGGTTCATCTGCTCTACAGCCACTCTCGGAATTAATGTTTTATCTAATAACATACTCTCCTCCTTTGCACTTTTCTGATTACTTATTAATTTAGATAATAAGACTTAGTTTCAATGATAAAAATCAATAGAGGGGAGATCATGATTGACTTTTCAAAGATAAAAGGTTTATTACTAGATCTTGACGGTGTTTTGTATATAGTAGATAAACCAATAGAAGGAGCTCAAGAAACATTAAAAAAATTAAAGAAACGATTTAAAGTTCGTTTTATTACAAATACAACCACTAAACCAAAAAAAGTTATATATGAAAGGTTAAAAAATATGGGATTTGATGTAGAAGAGGATGAGATATTTTCAGCCCTTGAAGCTACAAAACAGTTTTTAAAAGAAAAAAATGCAGGAGCTTTTTTAGTGCTCACAGACCTAGCTAAAGAAGATTTTAAGGATATACCTAAAGAACCTGTTAAGTATGTAGTTATTGGAGATGCAAGAGATAACTTTACATATGAAAACATGAATAAAGCATTTAGATATCTTATGAAAGGGGCAGACCTAATAGCAGCAGCAAAAAATAAATATTTTAGAGATAAAGATGGAGAGCTATCCCTTGATTGTGGAGCTTATGTTGTAGGGCTTGAGTTTGCAACAGGAAAAAAGGCAAAACTTATAGGAAAACCAAATAAGGACTTCTTTTTACTAGCTGTAAAATCTATGGGATTGAAACCAGAAGAAGTTGCCGTTGTAGGAGATGATATAGAAGCAGATATAAAAGGGGGAATGGATGCCGGTCTTAAAGGTATTCTAGTTAAAACCGGCAAATTCACTCCCGAGGATTTAAAAAAGGGTATAAAACCAGATCTAATAATAGAAAATATAAATGAACTTTTAAAGTATATTTAATGTTTAAAACCTTCCTTTAACTCCTTTATTAGCTGTTTTATACCTTCTATATTCCCTTTTCCTTGAAGCTTTACAACAGCACTTCCTACTATAACTCCATCAGCAATACTTGAGAGCTTTTGGGTATGCTCCTTTTTAGATACCCCAAAACCAACAGCAACTTTTTTTCCTGTTAGTTCTTTTATCTGTTTAACCTTTTTTTCTAGCTCTTCCCAAGGAAGCTGTTCTCTCTCTCCAGTTATACCTGTTAATGAAACGTAGTATATAAAGCCATCACTTACTTCACCTATAAGTCTTATCCTTTTTTCGTGGGATGTAGGAGCAAGAAGGAAAATGGTAGAAAGATTGTATGAGTTAGCCATCTTTTTAAATCCTTTTGCCTCTTCAGGAGGAAGATCAGGAACAATGAAACCATCTATACCTGCCTCTTTAGCTAAACTACAGAATTTTCCTTCCCCTATAACAAAGATTGGATTGTAATATGTCATAGCAATAAGGGGCACATTAGGAAACTCATCTTTTATTTTTTTTGTTAACTCAAAAACATTTACAGGAGTTATACCATCTTTTACTGCTTTTTCATGAGCTACCTGAATAGTTGGACCATCAGCTACAGGGTCAGAAAAAGGAACTCCTACCTCTAGAATATCAGCCTCCGCTTCTATTAAAGCTTTTGCTGTTTCAAAACTTTTTTCCATAGATGGGTATCCAGCCATAAAGTAGCATATTAAAGGTTTTTTATTTTCAAAAGCTTTTTCTATTAGCTTCATTTATTCTCCTTAATTAAAATTTTTAATTAAAATTATATCAGGATACCTTTTACACAGAATACTAACTCTTTTTTTCTTTTCCCATTACGATAATAGCTTTGTCTTAGATATATATATACCTTTAGCATACCTTACTTGCTTTCAAATAACAGATTATGTAATGCTAAGGTATATACACAAAAAAGAGGTATAAAAATGTATCTATGGATAAAGGCTTTTCATGTGATATCAGTTATCTCCTGGATGGCTGTTTTATTTTATCTTCCAAGACTTTTTGTTTATCATGTTGAGAATAAAGATAATAAAGAATTTGTAAAAGTAGTAAAAGTTATGGAGTATAAACTTATGAAGTTTATAGGTATTCCTTCTTTTTGGGCTACTATTTTGTCAGGTTTAGCTCTTATTGCTTTAAATCCTGAGATATTTAAAACAGGCGCTTGGATACATGTAAAACTAACAGCAGCAGTTCTTCTTATTGGATACTATATACATCTAGCCGTAATAAGAAGGAAACTTGAAAAAGATCAGTGTAAAAAGTCAGGAACCTTTTTCAGAATGTATAATGAAGTCCCTACTGTTCTCATGATTATTATTGTAATAATGGTTATAGTTAGACCTTTCTAGGAGAAAACATGTTAGATAAAGTTTTTTTAAAGAAAAAATTAGAAGAATTTTATCTAGAAGATGTTGGATACAAAGATATTACAACAGATAATCTTCCTTTTGACAAAGAAGTAGAGGCATCTATTATTGCCAAAGAAGAAGGTATTATTGCAGGGTTAGAGTTTGCAAAAGAGGTTTTTATATTAACAAACCTAAATATTAACTTTTCTTTTTCATTAGAAGATGGAGTATACCTAGAGAAAGGACAAGAGATACTAAGAATAAAAGGGAGCGCAAAGTCTATCCTTAAAGGAGAAAGACTTGCTTTGAATATTCTTCAAAGACTTTCAGGAATAGCAACCACAACAAACAGATATGTTGAAAAGATAGAGGACTTAAGAACTCAGTTACTTGATACAAGGAAAACAACTCCAGGGTTTAGAGCCTTTGAAAAGTATGCTGTATCTGTTGGAGGAGGAAAAAACCACAGATTTGCCCTATATGATATGGTAATGATAAAAGATAACCATATATCTTTAGCAGGAAGTATAAAAAAGGCTGTTGAAGAGATAAGAAAAAGAGTTTCCCCAATGGTAAAGATAGAGGTTGAAACATCAAATCTTAAAGAGGTAAAAGAGGCTTTAGAGTCAAAAGTTGATGTAATTATGCTAGATAACATGTCTATAGAAGAGATGAAAGAGGCTGTTAATCTTATAGATGGAAAAGCTTTAACTGAAGCTTCAGGAAATATAACCCTTGAAAACATAAGAGAAGTTGCCCTAACTGGTGTAGATTTTATATCTTCAGGAGCTATTATTCATTCAAGTAAATGGCTTGATATAAGCTTAAAACTTTAAGTATTGGCAAAATTTTTTTCAAGAAATTTTATTATATTTACTTGTTGTTGATCTATATGTCCAGCATAATTTTTTTATTAATCTGAGAGTTTCAATGGAGGAAATATTGAAGAAATATCTTTTTTTATTGAAGATAATAGTTATATCTATATTTTTCCTATCCTGTGCCCAGACATATGATCCTTTAACAGGAAAAAAAGTTTTTACCCTTCTTCCACCTGAAAAAGAAATTAAGATAGGAAAGATGTACGTTCCCCTTGCTATAGAAAAAAATTATGGAAGATACCCAGATAAAGAGGTTCAACAGTATGTTACAGAAGTTGGGGAAAAAATAGCTAAAGTAGTTCCAAGAAAACTTGACTATAAATTTTATGTTGTTAATACAGGTGCTGTAAACGCTTTTGCTCTTCCAGGAGGTTTTATATTTGTAAACAGAGGATTACTTCTTGTTTTAAATAAAGAAGATGAGTTAGCAGGAGTTTTAGCTCATGAGCTAGGACACGTTAATGCTAGACATCATGCTAGATTTTTAGAAAAAATGTATGGGCTATCTATACTTTATAATATAGCTGCAATTTTTGCCTACCAAACAAAGTATGCAGATATTCTTCTCCAATTTGGAAAGATAGGAGCTCAACTTCTCTCTTTAAAATGGAGTAGGGATCAGGAAAGAGAAGCTGATATACTAGGAGTAAAATTTGCTTACGAAGCTGGTTATGATCCAAGAGGTTTACTAGATACCTTTAAAATATTTGAAAAGTTAGGGAAAGTAGAAGCTCCAGAATGGATGCTAACTCACCCTCTACCAAAAACTAGATATGAGTATGTAAAAGAGTTAATATCCAAATATAATTTAAACAAACCTCTTATTGTAGATACACCAAAATTCCATTACATAAAGAAAAAACTGGAAAAAACAAAAAAATCATATGATCTTTTTGATGAGGCAGTAAAAGAATTAACAAAAAAACCTCCTAATAAAGAAAGAGCACTAGAGCTTTTAAATAGATCAATAAAACTCTATCCTAAAAATAATGCATCATTAACAGCTAGAGCTTTGATTTATGCAGATATGGAGAAATTTTACCTATCAGCAAAAGATGCAGAAAAAGCAGCATTATTAGATGATTTATACTTTTCTCCTCATTTCATAGCAGGATACTCTCTCTTTAAGCTTAAAGATTATCAAAAAAGTATAAGATATTTAGAAAGAGCAAAGGATTTGATACCTTCTTTCCCTGATACATATTACTATCTTGGGCGGGATTATGAAGCTTTAGGTGATTATCAAAAAGCAGTTGAATACTACAGAAAAGCTTTAAAACTTTCTGATGGAAGAAGAGGATGGGAAAGAGATGCTATAAGAAGATTGAAAAAACTAGAATATAGATAAATTTTATTTTGAAATGTCCCTGTAGCTCAGTAGGATAGAGCACCAGATTCCTAATCTGGAGGTCGGCGGTTCGAATCCGCCCAGGGACATATAAATATTCAAGAAACCCCATTCCGTAATTTGCTTCAGATTATAATAGTTATGTTTTAAACTATTTACTTCATATTTAAGACTGTTTTTAAAATGTATCAATAAATTTTTTAAAACCTATCTTGCTCATACATTTTGAGAATTTTTTGAAAAGTTCTTAAATCTATTTTTTACTGCAAATTATTAGAAAAGAGAAATTACATAAAATTCTTTTCAAGAAGAAAAATTTAGTCTGAATACAAAGAAATAGCCTTTTCTGTTGGGATTCTTCCTCTAGGGGTTTTCTCTATAAAGCCCATTCTTATAAGATAAGGTTCTATAGTTTCTTCAACTGTATACTTATCCTCAGATAAAGCTGAAATAATAGTATTAAGACCTACAGGTTTTCCTTTATATCTTTTTACTAGAATTTCCAAATATTTTTTGTCTAAATTAGATAAACCGTTTTCATCTATTTCAAAAAATTCTAACGCTTTTAATGTATCTTCTAATGAAATATTTTTTATCCCCTTTACTACTGCGAAGTCAATAACTCTTTTTACAATCATTTTAGCAGTTCTTGGAGTTCCCCTTGATCTTTTTGCTATCTCAAAAGAAGCTTCTTTTGTTATACGTAGATTAGCATTTCTTACAACTGCTGTTACTATTTTTGCAAGAGACTCAACATCATAGTAATCAAAATTAAGAATAATACCGAACCTAGAAAGAAGAGGAGAGGTTAACATACCTACTCTTGTTGTCGCTCCAATAAGGGTAAATTTTGGAAGATCAAGTCTTATACTTCTTGAACCAGTTCCTTTTCCAATAATGATATCAATTTTAAAATCTTCAATAGCAGGGTATAGGGCTTCTTCAACAGAAGGATTAAGTCTATGTATCTCATCAACAAAAAGAATATCCCCTTCATTAAGGGATGATAAAATTCCTGCTAAATCACCTTTTTTATCAAGGATTGGACCTGATGTTATTTTAATCTCTTTACCAAGCTCATTAGCTATTATCTGTGCAAGAGATGTTTTTCCTAATCCTGGTGGTCCACTAAGGAGAATATGATCTAAAGGTTTATTCTGCTTTTTTGCAGAATCAATAAGCATTTTTACTTTTTCTTTTATTTTTTTCTGTCCTATAAAATTTTCGAGATTTTTAGGTCTTTCTAAATTTAACATCATTCCTCTAAAGATCATTTATAAACTTCTTCTAATATAAATTCTTTTAGTTTTTTTTCTATATCTTCGAAATATAATTTTTGGTTTATTTCTAACGCATAAAGATCTTTTAAAAGATTTATTAAATCGTCTTGTGTTCTTACAGATAATATTTTTTGGAAAGTTCCTTTTTGAGCAGGATGCTTTATCCCTACTTTTTCAAAAGCTTTATCGAGGGAATAGCCATTATTTTTATAACTATAAACCAAAAGAGCTTTATTTACATAGGAAAGTATTAAAGACTGAACTTCAAAAGGATGATATCCTGTTTCAAGAATATTTTCTATTGAATCTATACTTTTTTTATCTTTAGTAAAGAATAATGTTAGGAAAGAAAAGATATTTTCTTCTATTCTTGGAGTAATAACTTTATCAATATCTTCCTTTTCTATTTTTCCTTTATTGTCCACATATAAAAGAAGTTTTTCTACTTCTTGCTTTGCATATTCAAGACTATTTTTTAATTTTGATGCCAGATATTTTAAAGTATCATCATCAATAGACTTTCCGCTTCCTTCTATTTTCTTTTTTAAAGAAATAAAAAAAGCTTTTGGAGTTAATTTATTTGAAACAATAATCTCACTGAATTTTACTAATGTTTTATAAGGTTCTTTTGAAGGTATTTTATCTTTATTTAAAATGAAAATAATATTGTTGTTACTTGCCTTTAGTTTTTCTATAAAGCCATAGAACCTTTCAAGTTCTTTTTTAGATAAATTTTCTAAAAATAATTCAGTGTTATAAATAACCGCTATGTTGGCATTAGAAAATAGAGAACCACTAGAAAAAACTTCTTTTAACTGTTTCAAATCAATCTCATCTCCCCAATATATATGAATATCCTTATCTGATTTTTCTTTCAGTAACTCAATAAACTGTTTCTTTAAAAGATTTTCATTTCCATAGATAATAGATACAGGAGATAAGCTTTCTATTTCTTTATTTTTGATAAGCTGAACAATATTTTTTTCCTTCATTTTGCCTCTAATAGAATATTGTAAAGTCTTATTTCCACAAGTTTTGCAAGTTCTTCCAACGCATATCTTCTTTCTATATCAGCTCTTAATCCAGCACCTACGTATTGCGTTAGTTCTGTAATATTTTTCCTAAAAATAGGTTCATTTCTCCTATTTTCAATAAGAACATCCATGTTTATATTTACTTTATATATAGATGCTCTTTGGGATAGAGAGTAACCTATTGAATAAATGTACAGGGATTTTATGTATAAAGATATATATCTGTCTGTTCTGTTGGAACATTCCAAACTATTTCCAGAGCTCAATATAGCTCTATTAAGATGTCTCGTAAACGTGTCTAAAGCTGTTTCCATAGGTTTATTTATATTTATGCTTTTTATGCAGTATACATGTTTACCTTTAAAGATTTTTTTATTAAAAACTTGATAGTTATTATTATTTTTAGGAGGAACACAGGCAGTTAAAAGAAAAATAAATACAGGTATTAAAATTTTTAAAATGTTCAATATACACCTCCTTTCTGAAGTTTTCTAAAAAGCTTTTCTTTCACATAGGGACAGACCATATTTGATACATCTCCATGGTGTAATGCAACATCCTTAACAATTGTAGAACTAATATGTATTAGTTCTTGTGAGGGCATAAGGAACAGAGTTTCAACATTATCAAGATTGTAATTAGTCATAGCAATTTGTAATTCATATTCAAAATCTGTAAAAAGTCTTACTCCTCTAATAATGATTTTTGTGTTGTACTTTTTCATAAAATTAACAAGAAGCCCCTCAAATGGTTCTACGATTATTCTATCTTCATATTCCTTTATGCATTTTCTAAACATATCAACTCTTTCTTCAAGTGTAAAAAGTGGTTTTTTTCGAGGATTTTTTGCAATAGCTACAACTATATAGTCAAATATATTTAAAGCTCTTTTTACAATATCTAGATGACCTAGATGAACAGGGTCAAATGTTCCAGGATAAACACATGTTCTTTTCATTCTTTTCTCCAGAAGGATAAAATGGTATCTCCGTATTTTCTCTCCTCGTCTGCATCAAAATGCTTATTAGCTCTGTGTTCTAAAACAAAAATACCACCTTCTTTTAGTTTTGAGAGAGAAAGTTCTATAAGCTTGTCATAATACTTATAATTGTAGGGTGGATCTGCAAAGATAATATCAAAAGGTTCCCCTTTGTAATTTTTTAGAAATTTTAAAACATCTGTGGAATAGACCTTAAAATTTTTTGAAAATTTAGAAGCTTTTTTCTTTATCTCATCTGCTCTTTTTTTATTTTTTTCAACAAACACAACAAATCTAGCACCTTTTTTTAATGCAGTAATACCTATTTCTCCTGTTCCTGCAAATAGATCTGCAAAATATGTATCGCTAACATCATATAAGATGTTAAAAAGAGCATTTTTAACAAGACTAGATGTTGGTCTTAAATCACTCATGACCAAACTATTATAATCCACAGTTGTAGAAATGTTAAAATATCTTGATTATACAAAAGCATTGAGGTAAATCTTGATGAATATAGATGAGATAATTAAACAGATAAAATTTAATGCCCATGGACTTGTTCCTGTTGTTACACAAAGCTACTATACAGGTAAGGTTCTTATGCAGGCTTATGCAAATGAGGAAGCCATAAGAAAAACGTTGGAAACAGGTTTTGCAACCTACTATTCCCGTTCTAGAAAGCAACTTTGGATAAAAGGAGAAACGTCTGGAAATAGACAGAAGATTGTAAAAGTAAAAGTAGATTGTGATAAAGATAGTATTCTTTATCTTGTTAGAGATTATGGTGTTGCCTGTCATACAGGTGAAGAAAGTTGTTTTTATAGGAACATAAACTTTGAAAAGGAAGAAAAGCCAGATGCTTATGAAATTTTCCATGCCCTTTATGAAAAAATATTGAATAGAAAACATACAAAACCTGAAGGTTCTTATGTTGCAAAACTTTTTGAAAAAGGTTCAGATAAAATAATCCAGAAAGTTGGAGAAGAAGCAATAGAGACAGTTATTGCTTTAAAAAATAAAAATAAAGAGGAAATTATTTATGAAACTACAGATCTAATATTTCATCTAATAATTGCTCTAGCCGATGCAGGGATAAAACTTGAAGATATACAAGAGGAGTTATTAAAAAGGTATAAATAAAGGGGAAAATTTATCCCCTTTCTATTCACAATCCCCTCTATCATAATAAAAAGCAGAACAGTTTAAATTTATTCCCCATCTACCATCATCACAATATCCATCTCCAATCCAGTTGTAAGCTAAATTTTTATCAACACAGTTAAAGGAACAATCATATATTTTATTTTCTCCGCAACTACTACCAACTACTTTTTCTTTTTTTAGATATACAAAAACTCTTCCTAGAGGAGCATAGTCTCCAGTCAATTGATCTTTTTCTGGTTTTATATGAAAAGTAATAGTTTGATTTTTAGCTAGATAAACTTCTTTATTGTATATATCATATATTTTTCCTTCTCTTATATGCGGGGATGTTAAAGTTAGGCAAGATGAATGATCAAACTTTCCTGCAAGAACAAATCCATTTTCATAGTATCTAACATAATAATCTCCATATTCATTTTGAAAATGTTCATAAGAAATTCCAAGAGGATTTCCTAAATCTGCAAAGTAGACTTCATCTTGCTCTAATAATGGTAATCTATGAGGTTCATCATCAGATAAAATAACCTCTGTATAGGCATTCCAACCTCTAAGTTTAGGTATAGCGTAACCAAAATAGATAGCATTTTTAGGTTTTTTTAGTATATATACTGTTTTTTCATTATTATTAGTTTTTATGTATTCAGGAGCAGCATAGTTTAAATATATATATCCCTTAAAGTTTGATCCTGCATACAAAAGTTTTCCTTTTAAATAGTTTAACCATTGAATAGTATCTGAAATACTTCCTGAACAAGCATCGTTACTCACAGGATAGTAAACAGTTTGATAAACGTTTAATCTATAGATCTTCCCTTTATAAAGAATATTAACTTTTCCACATAAAGAACTGTTACTGCAACATACTTTATCTACACTTGTAGCATAAGATTCTGTTAGATCATAATCTGTATAAGGTAAAACATTTTTAGCATTTCTAAAACCTTGATTTGTTACAGTTAAAATATTTGTGTTTTCCTTTAATGTTCTGTAAAAATCACCTACAGCTTCTAAATAATCTTTGTCAGGATGGCGAAAATACCATTCTCTAAGAATTTTTCTATAGGAATCTTCATTTATGTAGGTTCCTGAAGCCCAATCAAAAAATAGTCCAACAGCCCCAATCTTATTTAAACTATTATTAAAATACTGAAGCCTTCTACTTATTAGTTCTTCTTTTCCTAAATCAAAATAAAGATCTTCACATTCTTTTCCATCACACATAATAAAAGGTCCATTTGGATTCAACGTGTAAGTTTGCTTGTTTTTATAAACCCATTCCATAAATTCATTATTTTTTCCATTTAATCTGTAATATCCTGCAGGCATCCATTCGTAAATTATTGGTTTAACATTATTAGATAACAGTTCAGATATAAATTTTTCTATATATGATTCATCATCAAATCCACCAACTTCAACAATTTTAAACTTTTTTAACCAGTTTAAAACATTCGGATTTTCTGCTGCAATCCAAGGATATGTAGTGACAAATACACCTTTAGTTTTTGGATATTGAATATTTTCCTGAGCTTGAGTAAAATTAAAAATTAGAAAAAAAAGCATAAAAAAATAAACTAATAAGTTCATAACTAACTCTCCCTTCTTTATATTTTTTATAAATGTACATTCAAATTCCAACGCAAACAATGCTTTGTTGCCACAAACATTTCTAAACATATATTTAATTAAGAAATATCAATATAAAGGAGGGCTACAATAATGAGAGTCTACATCAAAGAAAAAGATGGAAAGGTAGAACTTTTAAACGCAGTAACTCATGAGAAAATTGCAGAGTTTTCTAATGTTTCTGAAGCTGTCAGATATGCTTTAGAAAATAACTATCAACTTCCATTAAGAGCAGTTGATGGTGAATTTGTAACAGATAAGAAGGGAAATCCTGTTTACATTGATGAAAAAGGTTTATTAGAATTAGCTGATGGAACCTTACTTGAAGGATGTAGAATATGTCCAAGGTGTGGATGGATAGCTTATTGGGAAGAAATTTTAGATGAAGATAAAGAACCCCGTGAATGTTATGTATGTCCTCACTGTGGATATATTTTTGAATGTACTCCAGAACCTGAGGATATAGGTCCAGGAGATTAAAAAGGGGCTTTAAGCCCCTTTTTTAAGTTTGAACTTTTTCTTTTTCTGAAGTTTCAACTTTCTTTGAAGAAGTTTCCGCTTCTATCTCTTTTGCTTCAACAACCTTATTTTCTTTCTCCTCTTCGCCACTTAAAGAAGATTTAAAACTTCTAATTCCTTCTCCTAGACCTTTCCCTATTTCAGGAAGTTTTTTAGCTCCAAATAGTAACAGAAGAATACCAAATATTAATAAAAGTTCAGGTATACCAATACCACCAAACATAATGGCCTCCTTTAAAATTAACCTTTAATTTTTTTAATAGCTCTAATTATATCATTTATAGAGTCTTCAATAACTTTGGGTTCCCAAACTCCTATAATATAACCTTTGGGATTTAAAAGAAATACAGTAGGAACTATTTTTTCTTTTTCTATACCATTAACAATTACCTTTTCATAAACACCGTATCCTTTTATTGTTTCCATTGTTGGATCACTTAGTATATAAAATGAAATATTGTGATCGTGTTTAAATCTTTTGTGTTCCTCAATAGGATCTTTGTCAATAACAACAGGTATAACACCTAAAGCTGCTACTTTTTCAAGATTTTCTTTTAAAGGACAACCACTTCTGTCACATCTTTTTCTCTCTTCAGTTGGTATAAAGTATAAAAGTACATACTTATCTTCTCCTAAAAGTTGACTTAAACATACAGTTCCTCTATCAGCTTCTGGTAAACAAAACTCTGGTGCAACCTCTCCTATTTTCTTTCTTTTGTCCTTAGCCATAATAACGCACCCCCTTTTTAGTTTTTAAATCTTCAAGTAGTTCATTCATATGTCTGAACCTGTGGTCTCCACCTGGATACATTTTTACATAAACTCCTATTTCTTCAAAAAACTTTTTTGTTCCTTTACTATCAAGTAACTCATCATTTTCATCTAAATAAATATAGAGCTTATCTTTAATTTTTGCTATTTCTTCTTTAGGAAGTTGAATATATTTTAAAAATTCAACGTGTTCTTCGGTAAAGATATACTCTTCTCCTGTTTTATAATTAACCTGCTTTCCAATCTGGGATTTTAAGTCTTCATAAGGTTTTATTGTAGGATTTATAGCAACTCCCTGAACATCAAATTTATAAGATAGATATATAGTATAAGCTCCTCCAAGAGAAGTCCCTACAAGTAACAAAGGCTCTGCATCTTTTAAATTAGAAACCAAAAATTCAAGTTGATATATAGCTTCCCTTGTATCATAAGGCAAAGTTGGAGATATAACATTCCTTGCTCCAAAAAAATCTTTAAGCTTATTTACTTTATCTCCGTAGCCAGCTGAATTAAAACCATGAATATAAATAATTTTCATAAGTTCACCTCTTGAATTTTTTCGCATTTATATTATATTAATGTCTCGCTAATGCCAAAAGA
>JALVKE010000143.1 GCA_027028005.1 Persephonella sp.
GGTAAAACAATTTCAGAACTTATTAATGAAAAACTACAAGAGTATAAGCTGGAAGAGATTATAAGAATGGCAGAAGAAGAATATGAAAATAAAAAGTTTATAAAAGAAACTGCTGAAGAACATTTTAAAAGATTAAGAATTTAAACGGAGGATAAAAAAATGAAACTTACAGGTGTTTTTGTTATTGAAACAGGCGTAGTAAACAGGGGAGATGGAATAGGAAACATAGCTACAGTGAAGAAAATCACTACTCCTGAAGGAATAAAAGTCTTTTTCTCTCCAGTTTCTTACAAAAGAGCATTATGGACGGCACTGCAACAAAACAAAGGCTGGTCTATACCAATGGTTACAAAAGAGGGTGGAGTTGTCCAGAGAACAGGCACAATCATAGATAGTGAAGAGTTTGATTTTGCAGGAACAATGGTTGCAAAGCCTAAGTATGAAAGATATGGAACATTCTTAGTAGATAACGGAATTTCAATAAACAACTACTTTGGCGATATGGAATTTATGACAAATATGGCAATTTCTAAACTGTATGGCGAAGATGAAGCTAACATCATTAATAAAGAAAACTTCTACGGAATTTATCTCATGCCATTTGGAATAGAGATAGATAGAGTTGGGATACAAGAAATTTACACAGTTGATACAAAAATCAAAGAAAATGACACTCTGGAAGAAAAAATTAAGAAAATATACAAAGCTTTAAAACTTGATAAAAAAATAACAGATGAGCAAGTTCAAAAATGGGCTAAAATTGTTGAAAGTATTGATTACTTTGAAAATGAAAAAGGACAGAAAACAACCAGAATAGTTCTAAAAAAGGAAGAAAGAGAAAGAAGACTAAAAGAGCTTTTAGAAGGAATGGGAGAACTTGCAAAAAGAATAGAAGGCTCTGAAAGAAACTTAAGTCCATTTTTTGCAGCATTTTCACTTGATTATATAGCACCTAAATACTACCTGCTAATGAAACAGTTTCTAAAAGAAAAACTATCTGAAGGTGGTTATCTAAATACAGAAGAATTAGCACAACAACTTGAAAACTTTGCAAATTCAGAAGGAAAGACAATAAAAACAGCAGATTTTATGAATTACAATCAGATTGTAAACGAGATAATAGAAGAAATATTCAAAGAGAGCTAAAAATGATAAGACTTGAGATATATCAGGAAACAACGCACTTTAGAATTCCAACGGTGGGAAATCCATATCTTAGCTATCCTCTCCCACCACCATCTACTATTTACGGCTTTTTAAGAGCTATAACTGACTATGAAAGTATAAATTATGAAAATACAAAGCTTTCAATTCAAGGAAGTTATAAAAGCGTTTCTATAGAAAAGGAACAACTAATCTTAGAAACCAAAAAGGAAATAAAAACAAACATAATCCCAATTCAAAAACTCCACGAATGCAGGTGGATTATTCACATAAAATCCCCATTTGAAGAAAAAATTGTAAAAGCTATACAAAATTCTCCAAAAATCTTTAGACTTGGAAGACAGGAAGATTTAGTAATAGATATATCCGTAAAAAAAGATTTAGAAGAACTTCCTTTCAACAAATATAAGGACAAATACCAAGACTGGACAAATATTTATCTAAACTGGACTAAAGAAAAGAAGCAAAAAGGAAGTCTGTTTAATATGGCACTTGATACAGTAGTTGATGATAAGAAAAATATAATAGGCTACAAGCCTATAAACCTTGTTTATACAAAGACAAGAACAGTTGCTAGGGATGTGAATGTTTTTGATGGAGAGTATGTTTTAAACTGGATATAAAAATCATTTAAGAGGAGAGAATATATGGTTCCTAAATTATTATTTGATATTGTAAAATGCTCCAATTTTTGTAATTTGCTTAAAGGGTGTAATACATCTCAATCTTGTGATGATATTGTTAATTTTCAGCGTATTTGTGGAAATGCTAAAAACTTTTGTGATTTTCAATTACCTGAACCATGGAATGGAGATATAATTAATGCTCCAATATTAGTGATCAGTTCAAATCCAGCTTATTCAAGTTGTGAGTTATATCCAACCTTAGATTGGCCAGACCCAATGATTGCAGACTTTTTTATAAATAGATTTAAAAATAGAGGAAGAGACAGTTGGGTTTTAAACAATAGGGTATTAAATAAAGATGGAAGTAGAAGTAATCCAGTGAGGTACTGGTCAAGTATACAAAGAAGAGTAGAAGAGATTCTCGGAAGATCTCCAAAACCTGGAATAGATTACTGCATAACAGAATTAGTTCATTGCAAATCTTCAAATGAGAAAGGGGTAAAAAAAGCTTTACCTGTATGTGCAGGAAATTTTTGTTGTGATATATTAAAAATAACAGGAGCTAAGCTTATAATAGTAATTGGAAGTATTGCCAAAAATTACATAAAAGCAAACTGCATTTCACCAAATGGAATACCTATGATATATTTGCCTCACCCTAATGCCAGAGGAAAGAAAAAAGTTTCTGATTATTATTCGGAAGAAGAAATAGAAAATCTCCGTGAATTGTTAAATGGGAAAAGTCAATATAAAAATAAATTTTCTAATATTTGGTGTCCTGATGTTAATTTACAGTCTCCTATTAAATATGCTAATGTCAAATTACCCACCGATGAAGAAGTAAAAATTTTTATTGAAGAAAAAATAAAAGAATATACAGAATGTTTAAGATAAGTAACTACTAAGGGGGTTGATTTAATTGCTTTCTTTAAGGAATTATCTCCAAACCCATCTTGCCAAATCAGACGGAACCACATTAGAAAAGCATATTAAGGATTTATTTCATCAGTTTGAGATATTTAATCAATATTATCCTGATGTTTTAACAGATGAAGAAAAAGAGCTTTTGAAAGTAGCTATTGAGTATCATGACTATGGAAAGCTAAATAAACTTTTTCAGTGTAAACTTCCCGTAAATCCTAAGTTGAAACCTGTTAAATGCAATGGAAAAATAAGAGATGACAAAATTCCTCACCAATATTTATCTCCTTTGTTCCTTCGAAAACTTGAAAATAAATTTTCTTTTGAGGAATTATCTTTAATCATCTACTCAATAATCAACCACCACGCCAGAGGGAGAGAGTTTTTAAACTATTCTGGGATAGATTTGCTAATCCGTGAGATAGAAGAAAACATTTCTGAGTTTTTCTCTCATTTAGGAATAACAAGCTTGTCAGAAGAAACAAAACATTTTTACAAAAATCATCTTGAGTATATTGTTGACAATGTAGCAACTATTGAAGAACTGAATAACAGACTAAGAGCTAATGATGATTTTATAAAAACCCTTATAAAAATAGCAGGACTTCTTATCAGAATAGACCATTCTGCGTCAGGAGAAGATTTAGTAATAGAAGAAGAACCTATTACAGAAAATAGAGAAAAGCTGTTTTTAAAGTATCTTGAAAACAATAAAAAACCTCAAAAACTAAGACCTTTTCAAGAAAAATTTAAGGATAAAGAAAACCTTGTATTAGTTGCAGATACAGGACTGGGCAAAACAGGGCTTGCAGCTATCTGGTCTAAGAGGAAAATGTTTTATGTTCTACCAAATAGAACTTCTACTAATGCAATGTTTGAAACTATGAAAGAAATTTTTGGTGATGAAAAAGTTGGACTCCTGCATTCAACAAGTCTGTTTTATGTTTTTGAAAATGCAGATAAAGAAGACTTTACAGTTTTAAGGGACTACGACAATACTAAAAATCTATCAAAACCTATCACCATATCAACAGCAGACCAGCTATTTACAGCGGTTTTCAAATATCCAACCTATGAAAAAATCTACGCTACCTTATCCTATTCAGATATTGTAATTGACGAAATTCAAGGCTTTGACCCTGCCCAAATAGTTCCAATTTTAAGGCAGATAGAAGAAACAACAAAACTTGGATCAAAATATTTAATAATAACTGCTACACTTCCCCAAATAATAAAAGAGGAGTTTAAAAAACTTGGCTTTGAAGTAAAAACTAACGACCCTGATACAATAGATAACACAAAAAGACACAAAGTAAAAATCTTAGAAAAAGATATTTTTGAAGCATTAGAAGATATCGTAAAAATAGCAGAAAGTGGAAAAAATGTTCTTGTTCTGGTAAACACTGTAAGCACTGCACAAGAAGTTTATGAAAAATTAAATTACAAAGATAAAAATCTCCTCCATAGCCGTTTTATTTGGAAAACGAGAAAAAATAAAGAAGAGCAGATAAAAAAAGATTACAAAACAGCAAAAGGCAAAATCTGGATATCCACCCAGCTTGTAGAAGCTTCCCTTGATATAGACTTTGATGTTTTGTTTACAGAGGTTGCACCTGCTGATAGCTTAATACAGAGAATGGGAAGGGTATGGAGGCATAGAAAAGAAGATTACCAAGAAAAAGAGCCAAATGTTTATATTCTTTCTCAAGTAGATGAGAAAAGAGTATCACATGTTTATGAAAAGGCTTTAAGAGGAGAAAGTTTAAGGCTCATTAATCAGTATTTAGATAATGAAGGCTATCTCTTGTCAAAAGATAAAAGAAAAATTGTTGAAATTTTATACTCAAGAGAAAAATTAGAAGAATTAAACTCAAAATACTTTGAAAAATGGAAAGAAGTTGAAAAAGTTCTCAACTCAAACTGGGAATATCTCTTTAAAAGAGAAGCTCAAGCCATTTTCAGATATAC
>JALVKE010000144.1 GCA_027028005.1 Persephonella sp.
ATTAAAATTATACGGAGGGATTTTTCCCTGAATCAACTGTGCAATTGGGGGGTTTCCCCTCTTTTATATAAAGTGCCCATACTGGTTGGAAACTGTTCTCGTTCCACTCATCCTGAAATCGCTGTTGTAGTAAGTATAGCCATAAATCCATAGGACTATATTCTCGTGGTGGCAGATGAAATAGATTGTAGGTAAATGCTGCTGGGAGAGCATCTCTCCTGTAAGTAGGGGCTATGGATTCTATGCTCTTGGAGCATGGTGGGTTATTATTACTGTCTTCTTTGTTTTATTTTCCATGAGCTTATCGCAGATAAGGTTCTTGCTCCCCGTTCTACGTGGTGGTTTAAAATTTAACCAAAATAATTAGATAATGGAGTAAGAGATGTCAAAAACTGTATTGATAACTGCATGTGGAAATAGAAAAGAAAGTAAACCGACTGTAGCGGGAAGACTTTACAAATCTTCTCGTATAAGGTATTTGTATAAAAAGAGTAAGGAGTTAAATATACCTTTTTATATCTTAAGTGCGAAGTATGGATTAGTGAATGGTGATGAAGTTATAGAACCTTATAACCAGATAATGGATGACAAGCAGTGTCTTAAACTGGAAGGTAAGATTAAAGAAGTTTTAAAAGACTTTGAAATTATTATCTATTATAAAGGTGGCGCTAGAAAGGAGTATCATGATTGTTTGGAAAAGGTAGCGAGAAAATTGAATAAAAAGTTTATTTCCTTTGGATACGGGAACATGGGGGATATAAAAAGGTTGGAGGGTATTATAGGAGGTATTTAGCATGCAAAGCATCAGTAAAATTTTTGAGTCCTATAAAGATACTTTAAATAAAACTTATGAAGAGCAGGTGGAAAATATTAATAAAATAAAAGGAAAAGTAAAAGGTTTTTATAACAGCTTTTTGAAAAATCTAATAATTGACTATGGGAAACAACTTCAGGATACACATAGGAATTTTCTAATAAAAGAAAGTGTTAAAGAGTTATTCGGAACAGACAATATTCGATTTGTAGCAATAGATGGCTCTTCTTTTAAAGATGAATTTTCTGAATTTATAGTTTTTTATGGAGGAGCCTATGCTGTTAGAGGTTCTCTCAAGTTAAAAGAAAATCCTGTAAAAATAGAATATGAAAAATGGGATATAAAATATGATAAAAGCATTGTAGCTTATATACCTGTTTCTTATATGGATCTTGAACTTGAAGAAAAAGAAGAAATGTTTTTCTCCACAGATAAAGAAAAAACCCAATTTTTAAATATTCATAATCAATTAATGCAACTTGCTGAGATATATTTAGCTTATACCTTTGTCAATAATCCCGACACAGATGTAAACCTTGTTCTTATGGATAATTCTTTAAGTAGTATATATTTGAGTAATGATATCTTACATTTACTTGATAAGAATGAGCTTAGAATTGTTGGTTATAGATTCAGAAGAAACAAACTTACACCTGCAGATATTTATACTTCTTACGCAATGCCAACAAATGAGAAACTAGATATTCCTTCGTGTAAAGATTTTCATGGAGAATTTTATATTATTAGAAAATTGTTTAATAGCTCTGAGTTTAAAAATAAATGTAAATTTATACGGGAAGACAAACATATATCCAAACTAAAAACTTTAGGAATAATTTCATCTGATTCAAATATTGAAAATATAAAAATTAATCCTGAATTTGGAGAAAACACTAAAGAAAGTTGGGAATTTATAAAAGATTTATATAAGCATATCTGTGAAGAGTTGTTTGTTAACAGAAATATTAGTGTACTAAAAGTTAAAAAAGAAGATAAAGAAGAATGGTTAACTTCTGATGATATCAAGTTTCTTATTTCAGTTGGACTGAGAATGTTAATAGAAGAAAGCTGGAAAAGGAATGTGTTAATTATAGGTATAGCCAAAGATTCTGCTTCAAAATATTTTATAAAGAATTATATAGGTGTTATGAAGCATATAGGAGTTTATAATTTTGAATCTCCGGGTATAGTGGCTTCTGATAGGTTAATTCTAGAATTTATTCCCTTCATAGATGAAAGCATTTCAACTCCATGGTCCACAGTAGAGTTTGATAGTGTTTTTATGTCTCTCCATCTTGTCAAAAATGAAAATGGAAATGTTCAAATAGGAGGTGTTCGTGGAGACATAATTGTTCCTCAGGAAAGACTCTTTCTAAGGTCTTTGGCTCAATTTTATGTGAATAGATCAAAAAGAGATCCTAGAACAGGTAATGTTATATTTATTGATAGGATAGCTCATCCTAATTTAGATTCTAAAAATAGACTCTCAAAAGTGGAAGAAAAGATAATTATAACATACCGCAGAGATGAAATCGATCCCATAATCTACAAAGATAACACTGAAGAAAACAAAGCCCAACGGGCATTAATTTATATAATAGATACTTTAACCAGAAATTTATTCCCTAACATAATCGGTTACCCAGATCCATTACATAAGGCAGATTGGGGAGCTAAAAGTATGAATAAAAGAATTAGAGATTTAATAAGATCAAGTGAAATAAAATTTATAGCAGACCCATTGAAAAAATCTTTTAGGCAAAAACGAGAAGAAGGTTATAGGAGGCAATAATGAGTATTTTTAGAGAAGAAACAAATATAGGACGTTTAATGCATATTGAAACAGATCCAAATTCCCAATATGTAGCTTATATATGGTTTGATTATAACTTAAATTTAATGAGAAATTTACAAGAGGGAGATTTTCTTTGTGTACAAAGTTTTGCTTCTACAGGTACTGAGATCCATTGCGTAATTTTACAAATTGTAAATAAAATACCACGGCATTATGCATTGCCTACAGATATGAAAGGATATCCTGGCTTTTTAATGGAGGCTGCAAAAAGTGCTTCACAAGATTGGACTTCCCAAATTGATAAATCAGAAGAGGATACAACTAAAATAATATGTGAAGCTATACCTATAAATATGGGTTTTTATCTGAAGGATTCTGAAGAAGAAACTAAGCAATCTATTAATGAAAGTTATGACCTACCTATGCCTGGAAAGGAGGTAAGGATATTATCTTATAACTTTATGGAATCTATTTTGAATAAAGGTTTAGATCCAAATACGGAAGGCATTACTAAAATAGGTACACTTCAACATAATAAAAATATCGATATATATATTAACATTGAAAGTTTAATTAGACTCCACTTTGGAATTTTTGGTTTCACAGGTGCTGGAAAAAGTAATCTTATAAGCACTCTCATTAACAAAGTAATGGAAAACAGTCCAGAAGGAACTAAACTGGTTATTTTTGACATAATGGGAGAGTATCTTACTCTTTTGATTGACTTACTTATTAAATATCCAGATTCTAAAATAATAGGTGTGGGAGCAGAGACATTTGTTGGAGATTTATATGAATACTATAATAAAAATAAAAGTATAGATGAAGCAGTAAATACAATTGTTAAAACAAACTTATATCCTAAAAAGTTATTACCATTTAAAGATAAATTTAAAGAACCTATAAAAAAATTAATTGAGAGGAAAGCATTTAGAGTTTATGAATTGGTAAGATCTAAAACTATAGATGAGATTTTTGAAGAGGCGGGGTTACATAGCATAAATATAGCTGATAATGACAAAAAGAAAATACAGGAAATCTTAGAAAATTATTCTGGAAAATTAGCATATAATGTTGCTGGAAATGTTTTGAACGAAATAAATAGTAAGTTAACTTCAGGAAAAGCAAATACAGAAAAATTTAAAAACAAACTCACAAAATTATTAAAAATCTTAAATATTGATATTAAAGATGATAGTATCTTCATTTCCATAGTACCAAATCTTATAAAAGAGTTAAATGATAAAAATAAAAAAGCAATATACATAATTCAATCTCATGATCCTGATGAATTGAAAAAATTTGTCCATTATCTTGCAAGTGCCATTTACGAAGATAGAAGAAAAACTGGAACAGTAATACCTTTAGTATCATTTATTTTTGATGAGGCTGATGAGTTTATCCCCCAAGATAATTATGCAAAAGGTGAATCAAAAACTTCTAGACAGGCAGTTGAAATGCTTGCCAGGAGAGGGAGAAAGTTTGGGCTTGGAATTGGAATAGCAACTCAAAGAGTGGTTTATCTAGATACAAATATAATGGCTCAACCGCACACATACTTTATTAGTAAACTTCCTCGTTCAAGTGATAGAGAAAGAGTGGCTGAGGCATTTGCTATAGGAGAAAATATTTTTGAACAAACCTTTAGATTTGGAAAAGGAGATTGGCTGTTAGTTAGTCATGATGTTACAGGTTTAGAAGCAATTCCTTTCCCTTTACATACTGATAATGCAGAAGAAAGAATAAGAGAATTTTTAGAAAAATTTAACGAAAATTAAAACAAATGATACCTTTCTTCGTTCTAGACCGACCTGTAAGCTTAGAGATACTGAAAGGCTTTTTTGCAAAGAATTTAGATCATAAATTTGGAATATTAACCCATGCCTTTACATCTCGACAATTTAAGGGAAAATTCAGGAATTTTCCGTTTGACACACCTTTGAAGTATTCGAATTTGAACGATTCACAAGCTCTCAATGTTGCTATAAGCAAAAACATTATAAAGTTCGTTGATAGTGGTATTTTTCAAGCAAAAAGAGATGTTTCATATAATGAATTATTCGATATCTA
>JALVKE010000145.1 GCA_027028005.1 Persephonella sp.
AACAATTAAAAGAAAAAGGCGAAAAAGTCACTATTATGAAAGTTAAAGACATTGCAAAAGTTAGTTACGCATCAGCTCAAAAATATGTAAAACAGGCTAGAGAAGAGGGAATTATTTAAAGCGACGCGGAGCTTGCAGAGATTTTATTCTAGGTAGTAAACTTTTCTTAACTTCTCCGCGTCGCACAAAACCGCCTTGTGCGGTTTGTCGTTGCCTGGTAAAACAATGCGTTAGCATTGTAGCCCGGTAGGGCTTATGCAACCTGCAAAGGTTGCACGGCGTTAGCCGTTAGTGCAGCTGCATTTTTGCAGCTGCAGCACCAAGGAGCAGTATTTTGCCCGCCTCGAAGAGCAAGGGCAAAAATACTAGCGAGTTGGTGCTTATTATTATAGGGCGAAGCCCTATCTCTTTATTTTTGAGCAAAGTGAAAAAATAAAGAGATAGGCGAAGCCCTCAAGCCCCGAATATGCCCCCTTTTTATGGGGGCTAAAGGAGGGGCTTGTAATGTTTGCAAAGCAAACAAAAAGCCCGAAAAGCCCTATATATAGGGCATTTGAGGGTTTTTATGCACAAATACATTTTTTGCATATTTTGTCTATAAGCTAAAATATGCAAGTGTAGTAAAAAGCATACTAACTGCATACTATCTGCATATTTTTACCTACTAAAGCAAAAAATAATATACATTTGCATATTTTTTCCCCAACTATTCCCCCTATCGAAAAATAGGAATTTTGAGGTCTAATTTTGGCTAATTTTTACTATTTTCAACTATTTTTTTAGTTTTTCCTCCCTCTTTTTTATTTTTTCTTCCTATAACATAGTCATTTTAAAATTTTTAGAAAGGAGTATAAATCTTTCCCCCAATACACCTGGGAGCTCTACCAGGCAAAAAATTGAGCAGGGCATTAAACAAATTCTACCTCCGGCCCAGAGGTAGGTAAAATTTATGAGAGTTGTTGGGAGAATTTAAAGGAATGTAAAATGGAAAAATTATATAGACTATGCAACGCCCCAAGGCAGCACAAGCGGGGAGGTGTAAAAGAGGAAGCAGCTACGAGCAAGATTATATATATTATTTAGCTTCCGTTACTCTTTTACATCTATTTATGCTGCTTATCCCGCATTGGCTGGCGAAAGCCTACAATCTCTCCAGCTCTTTCAAAAAGAGCAGTGCAGTTTGGTAGGTATCTGCACTTTAATATAAAAACCTACTGAACGCTACTAAAGCGTCTGAATAATAGCCCCGTGCCAAGCCCCTAACACTAGACTATGTCTGAAAAGGACATAGGGAGAGGGTGAGGGGAGCAGTTGCCGCTCTTGCAATTGCAAGATTGCAAGAAATCCCGCAGATGGAAACATTTGTGGGTAGGCAACTGCGGCGGGCGGGGCGTTGCAAAAAATAAGTTTCTAAAAACTTCAACTTCAAAAGCTTTTATCCTCTTTAGGATATCATGTTTAAACATAACAGAATACAACAAAAAAGGATAAAAAATGAATAACGAGTTTTTCATTAAAGAACTTGCAAAGGAATTTAAAACCAGTGAGCAAAACACTAAAAAACTACTAAATAAAGTTGTTAAGACAATAAAAAAAGAAAAACAAGTAACTAAAAATTTACTTGCAAGGATAATGATACACAACCTACGAAAAATCAGGAAAGAAGAAGAACAAGCTAATAAAGAGCGTTTATTAAGCAAATTTAAACATACTTGCTTACAAAGACATTATTACAAATTCTTTGAACTCTATAAACAAGGGTGGGGAGCAAAAAAAATAGAAAACTATTTTAAAAACAACCTTAGATGCAGTATATCTAAAAGCTACCTTGATAAAATCTTAAAATATCTAAAAGAACAGGAGTAGCAATAATGGGTAATCTTAAAGGCGGAAGTTTTGAAAAACAAATAAGAAACGCCCTCATAAGGCTAGACGCACGAGGTCAAAAACGATATCAAACAGATAGCAGATTAACACACTCAAACGCTTTATACCAAAAACGAGAAATGTATTTAAGAGATTTTGCGAATTATTTATCAAACAAAGGAATAAATGAGGGAAAATTAAATAACTATTTCAAAGAAGATTATATATCAGATTTTTTGAACGAACGATTAAGCGAATTAAGCCCTAAATCCGCACTTGACTACACGAGCGGCTTTAATAGTATGCTGCACGGATTAGAACAAACAAAAGTAACAATAGATAAAAGCGTGCATAATATTTTGCGAGAATATACAACAGATTATAGAAATGAATTTAATCAGATAAAAAACGATTATGAGACAGGAAGAGCAATAAACGATACAAATTATTTTTTAAACAATTTGAGCGAGATAAGAGAAAGCTCATCAGTCATTGCAGAATTACAGCTTGAAACAGGATTGAGAGTTAACGAATCTTTAGAAGTTGCAAGAAATTTTAATGATTATTATAATCCGGAAGGTTATTTAGAGGGTATTGTAGGAAAAGGTGGCCAAGAATACGATATAAAACCTATAAGCGAAGAATTGGCTTATAAATTAAGTAATTTAGAACAAGTCCCTTCTTATTCAAGCTATTACAACGATTTAAAAGAATTAGACCATAAACCGCACGACCTTAGAATTACTTATGCAGTAGAACATTACAATAAACTAAAAGAAGAAGGATATTCACATCGAGAAGCCCTTAAAATGACTTCTCAAGAGCTCAATCATCATCGTGAGGCTATAACACTTTATTATTTAGCAAGAGGTTAATTTTTTTTTTAATTAACTAAAAAATTTAACAAATCAACGGTTATTTTTAATAACCTCGCTTATTAAGTATAGAATAATTTCTACATCCTCCAGCATATCCCATATCACATGCTTTTCCAAAAAACTCTTTTGCTTTTACATAACTCTGTCTTACTCCTTGACCATTAGCATACAAAAGCCCAAGATTATGACATCCTCTACCCTCTCCCCTATCACATGCTTTTCCAAAAAACTCTTTTGCTTTTACATAACTCTGTCTTACTCCTTGACCATTAACATACAACAACCCAAGATTATTACATCCAACAGCATATCCCATATCACATGCTTTTTTATATAGTTCCGCTGCTTTTACATAACTCTGTCTTACTCCTTGACCATTATCATACAAAAACCCAAGATTATTACATCCAGCAGCCTCTCCCATATCACATGCTTTTCCAAAAAACTCTTTTGCTTTTACATAACTCTGTCTTACTCCTTGACCATTATCATACAAAAACCCAAGATTATTACATCCTCCAGCATATCCCATATCACATGCTTTTTTATATAGTTCCGCTGCTTTTACATAACTCTGTCTTACTCCTTTACCATTAGCATACAAAATCCCAAGATTATAACATCCTCCAGCATATCCCATATCACATGCTTTTTTATATAGTTCCGCTGCTTTTACATAACTCTGTCTTACTCCTTGACCATTATCATACAAAATCCCAAGATTATAACATCCTCCAGCATATCCCATATCACATGCTTTTTTGTATAGTTCCTTTGCCCTTACATAACTCTGTCTTACTCCTCGACCCTTATCATACAAAACCCCAAGATTATTACATCCTGTAACATATCCCATATTACATGCTTTTTTGTATAGTTCTGCTGCTTTTACATAACTCTGTCTTACTCCTCGACCCTTATCATACAAAACCCCAAGATTATTACATCCTGTAACATATCCCATATTACATGCTTTTTTGTATAGTTCCGCTGCTTTTACATAACTCTGTCTTACTCCTTGACCATTATCATACAAAATCCCAAGATTATAACATCCTCCAGCATCTCCCCTATCACATGCTTTTTTGTATAGTTCCTTTGCCCTTACATAACTCTGTCTTACTCCTCGACCCTTAGCATACGAAAGCCCAAGATTATTACATCCTGTAGCATCTCCCCTATCACATGCTTTTTTGTATAGTTCCGCTGCTTTTACATAACTCTGTCTTACTCCTCGACCCTTAGCATACAAAACCCCAAGATTAAAACATCCTGTAGCATATCCCATATTACATGCTTTTTTGTATAGTTCCTTTGCCCTTACATAACTCTGTCTTACTCCTTGTCCATTAGTATACGAAACCCCAAGATTAAAACATCCAAAAGCATCTCCCCTATCACATGCTTTTTTATATAGTTCTGCTGCTTTTACATAACTCTGTCTTACTCCTTGTCCATTATCATACAAAAGCCCAAGATTATTACATCCTGTAGCATCTCCCCTATCACATGCTTTTTTGTATAGTTCCGCTGCTTTTTTGTAGTTTCCACTGTTATAAGCATCAACACCTTCATCGAAATAATCTTTTCCACTCTTTGCAAAAACAAAAACACTTAATAAAACAAAGAATAAGACAAATAATTTTTTCATAAAAACATCCTCCAACACTTTTTTGATAGAATTATAACATTAGTTAAAAATTAAACAAAGCAACTTAACATAATCCACATTCTCCACAAATTACATAAGTTTTTTAAGCAAAGATGGGATTAAATTATTAAAATCCGAAAACATCTTTTAAGTTTTTACTAAGGTTTAAATATTAAAATATGAAAACATTTTTTAATAGCAGGAGGAAAAAATGAAAAAGCAAGATTATAAAGACTATATATACTTG
>JALVKE010000146.1 GCA_027028005.1 Persephonella sp.
CTATCCTCTCTTTGATAGCTTCATCCAAAACCTCCAGAAGCGAGATTGAAAGCGTTTTACAAAAGAACGTCTCAGGACATCTGGAGAGATTGGAAAAAGATTATTCCATTATCAAAGCTATCAAACCCATAGATGCCAAACCCAATACAAAACTGCAAAAATATGAGATAGTGGATAATTTTTTGAGTTTTTGGTTTCGCTTTATCTACAAGTACCAATCCTATATCGAAGCGGAGAACTACGAAGCCCTCAAAAGAGTGATCCATAGAGACTATCCCGCGTATAGAGGAAGATTTTTGGAAAAACTCTTTATAGATCTTCTCAAACGAAAAGGCACCTTTACCAAAATCGGCAGATATTGGGAGCGAGGCAACAAAAACGAAATCGACATCGTAGCCATAGACGAAGAGCGGAAAAAAATCTTGATAGCAGAGGTCAAAACCGACAAAAAAAGAGCCAGAAAAGCCGAACTGGCCACCAAATCTGCTAAACTTTTGAACAGATACAAAGGGTATGAAGTGGATTTCGAAATTTTTGGGATTAAAGATATTGAAAGTTTTAACTATTTTTGATGTCAGTTCGATATAGTATGCATCAAGCACCACACACAAAGACTTAAGAACTGAGCTTTATACCTTCACAATCTATAATGCAATAAGGGAAAAAGCCTATAGTCTTTCATAAACTTTGTGTTGCAGAAATCGCCCATTATGGCATTTTTGACTTAAAAAAATGCAAAATTTTTTATTTCCTATGTTAATTCATATAACTCTTCTCTAATCTGTTTAAAAAACTCGGAAATTTTTCTAATTCCTAATATTTCTTTAAATTTATCTAAAGCAGAAACTTCTTGCAAATCTGGGGTTTGAAATACTTTTGGAGATATGTCTTCAATATTCCCGTATTTATATTTTTCAAGAAGCCTTAATGTTATTTCTTTTATATCATCCCCGTATTTATCTATCTCAGAAATATGTTTATTGATAAAATGTTTTATCCTTTCATCTTTAGTAATTAGAGGTGTATTAAATACTATATGGGCTATAATATCAAAGCTATCAAAATCCTCCATATCTTCTATATCTTTTAATATTTCTATTTCTATATGTTTTTCTTTTAGTTTTTGTAAGAGTTCTTCCCTTTTCTCATCATCTAACCAAATTTTCTTTAATTCATCTAATGTGTGAACTGTTTCTTTAATTTTTTCTTGAGCGTATTTTTTGTATTCAGCATAAGTTATTTGATTGCCATCAACTTCAATCAAAATCTCCTCTTCTATGTAAACATTGATTCCTTTTATTGTTATTCTTTTAGGTTTTCTTTTTAGAGGTCTTAACTCAAATATTAAATCATCTATATTTGGAGATACTTTTTTATTTAAAGTGTAATACCCTTCAACTGTAATCACCGCCTTAAATACTTCGTTTGAAGGTAAATTATTGAGTTCAAAATATCCGTATTCATTTGTTTGTGTATCTACAGACCATCTGCCAACTTTAATTTTTACACTTGCTGATTTTATAGGTTCTTTTGTTTCTTTATCTAAAACATATCCTTTTAGATATTTATCAAAAGGTTCTTTTGGTTCTTCTGGTGGGATTGGTGGTGGTTTTGGTGTTTCCCATTTATCTATAAGCCTTGAAGCATTTGTAAAATCTATTATTCTGAAAAATCCCTTTCCTTCAGACAGCCTTGAACCTCTACCTATTATCTGTTTAAACAGTACTCTTGAAGAAATAGGTCTCATAAATACTACATTCTTTAAATGCGGTATATCTATTCCGGTAGATAATAAATCTACTGTTGTTGCCACTAAAGGATAAATTCTTTCTTTATCTCTAAAAGAGGTTAAATCGTCTTTATCTTCATAAACTATTTTTGTAGCAAAATTTTCTTTATTAGTTAGTCTGTTTAAGGTATCTCTTACAGCTTCTGCGTGCTGGGTATCTACACAAAAGATTATAGATTTTGAGTATTTATCTCCTGTTTTTTCTATTATTTCAAGAAACTTTTTACACATTTCTTCTGTTCTGTCGGGAAGGGTTATTTCTCTTTCAAACTCTTCTGGTCTGTAGAAATCCTTTATAAATTCTTCTGGGTTCGTTTCAATCTCATCATCATAGATTATTTCTTCACCGCCAGAAAGCCTTAGACCTTCTTTATCTAAATTAGTAAGTATTTTATAAATCTTAAATGGAACTAAATAACCATCTTCTATTGCTTGTGCCATTGAGTATTCAAAAACAGGCTCTCCGAAATAATCATAAACATCAATATTGTCTTCCCTTTTTGGTGTTGCTGTCATACCTAAATGATAAGCTGTATCAAAATGCTCTAATATCTCTCCCCATTCTCCATATCTTGAACGGTGACACTCATCAATTATGATTAAGTCAAAGAAATCTTTTGGAATTGTTTTATAAAAATCATCGCTGTAAAGTGTTTGATAGGTGGAAAAATAAACCTGTCTGTTTTTGTTAAATTTTTTATTTTTTATTTCAAATCTTGCTTGTCCAAATGGTTCATAGTCGTTAAAAGCCTGTTCTCTTAAAAAGACTCTATCCGTTAAGAATAAAACCCTTGAAAAATCTCCACTTTTTAAAAGTTTCCTAACTATTTGGAATGATGTAAATGTCTTACCTGTACCGGTTGCCATTGTTAAAAGAATTCTTTTTTGACCTTTTAAAACTGTTTCAATAACTTTTTTAACTGCTGTTTCTTGGTAACTTCTTAATTTTTTTCCACCTGATATATAGCTTGGATATTCCAAAGGTGATAAATTTTTGTCTTTTAATCCTTTCCATTCTTTGTAAATTTCAAATAGTTCCTGCGGTGATAAAAATTCATTTACTTCTTCTGTTTTTGGTATTCTTCTATCGTATAGCAGGATTTTATGTCCATTAGTGGCATAAGCTATTGGAACATCTAATCTCTGAGAGTAATCTTTTGCTTGTGAAATTCCATCTTCTGCTGATTTTTCTTCTTTCTTTGCTTCAACGACTGCAACTATTATATTATTTACTTTTAAAACATAATCTGCGTATTTATCTTTAGCTTCTATAATTTCATATTCTTCGCCTTTGACATAAAATCTATCGCTTTTTATTCTATATTCTCTTTCTATGTTTTCTTCAGACCATCCAGCTTCTCTTAATTTAGGTTCTATCAGTTTTGCTTTTGTTTCTGCTTCGTTAAGTAGCATGGTTTAACCTTATAATATCTTTATTATCTCATTAATAGCATTTTCAATTTCATTTGTTTTGACATTCTCTTTAATTTCCTTCAACTTCTCTTTAAAATCTTTTTTCAAATCTTGATTTAATTTCCTATTATTACTCTCAACGATCTTTTTAAACAATAAAAATGGGTATTTATTATTATATATATCCTCTAACTTCTCAAAATATTTTTCAATATATCCCTTGTCCATTTTTAGCAATGATTTATTGATTTCTAATATTTCATATTGATACTCATTTAAAACATTTAAATTTTCGATAATTTTTTCAAAAAGTTTTAATGTAAAGCTTTTCAACTCTCTTTTTTTGAAGATTTTATCTATGTGTTCATAAACATAATTAAGTTTTTCATTTTCATTATTTAAATCTATAAATATATCTATAAAAATCTTTCCTATATTCTTTGTTGTATAATTCACTTCGAAAGTTTCTTGATTATCTATAAGATATTTGAATACTTCATAAATATTTTCATTTTCAAATATTTTATTTATGTTACTTTTTATAAACTCTTTAACCTTTTCTTTCATTTCTTCATCCATTTGCCAGTTTTCCATAAATTGTAAAAACTTTAATGTTTCATCGTGTAGTATTTCATTATCTTTTGATAAATTGTCTAAAACATATTTTCTGTACCAATATTCATTTTGTTCAGTTTTATTAGTAATTGCTTCTTTGTACTTTTCAGGAATCTTCTCAGATAATAAAATACAAAAATCAATTAAAATTTTGTCAATATATAAACCTTGTTCCAAAATAATTTCTAATATTAAAACATTGGTAAAAAAACGAAAAGAAAAAAGAATGTGGTGGATTGCTGGTGTTGTTATCCTTGGAATACTCGTTTTCGCATTTTTTAATTCACAAAAGAGTAAAATAAAGTAATGCTTGATCAATAGATCACTTATTTGAAAGATATATTAGACAATGAAGTCTTTCTATTTCCATTAATTAAATCTGTCTATTTCCATTACACATATAGATTTTCACGAATTATATAATATTGTCCTGTTATCCTTTGACCAATGTAGTTGGTATTAGAGGGTTGCTATCTTACATTAACCCTTTTCATTGGGCTTGATGTATTCCTACATGGGAGATATGAGAAGATGGGCCTAGTACATAAGACTACCTGACCTTTTAATGTATGTTACACAACACTGTTAAAAACAATCAAATGACTGATTACCACTGGCCACAGATCAGCATTGGCTAACTAACTAATAATTAATTATTGGACCAAAATCAATCAGATTCGTAGTTTGTAGTGGGCCATTTTGGTGGGCATTACTCAGCTTTCAATATTTTATAAAAGTTTATGCTGGGAATTCAGACCAGGTTGTTTTGATGAATATTGGAGGAGCATATTTAAAATATACACTCCCGCTCCGCTATAACGCAGT
>JALVKE010000147.1 GCA_027028005.1 Persephonella sp.
TGTTTGAAATACTTTCAGGTTTAGATGTTGAAAATAAAGATATATACATGGATTTAACACATGGATTTCGCTCAATTCCTCTTTTTATATCAACGGTTATGAACTTTTTTGAAAAAGTTAAAAACGCCAAAATCAAAGGTGTTTACTACGGAATGTTTGAAGTTCAGGGAGAGGTAAAACCAATTATAGATATGCTTCCTATTCTGGAAATGAATAACTGGATTGAAGGCTATACGCTTTATAAAGAATACGGGGACAGCAGAAAAATAGGGGATTTAATAGAAGAAAAATTCAAACAAATTCCAAATGAGCAAAAAAGGAACTATCAGAACCTTGGAAAACTGCCAAAAGTGTTAGAAAAATCATCAAAAGCCTTTGGGTTTACAGCCCTTGATTTTTATATAAAATCTTTAAATGATGTGATAAATGTATCCAAAAATTTAGAGCCAATTCCTTCAAATCTAAAAGCAATGGAATTTTTGATAAATGATATAGAAAAATCCTCGGAAATTTTCCAGAATATTTCAAAAAATTGGGAAAAACAGCTAAAACTTGCAGAAATTTACTTTGGGAAAAACAGATATGCCCAGTCTTTAACTGCACTTAGGGAAAGTATGATTACTTTTATTCTGGAAGAGGCAGGGTTAGACTGGGAAAATAAAAATTTAAGGGAAGAAGCTGGAGTGGGAAAGTTGTTTAGGGACAATCCTGAATTATTCCCGAAAGAGTTTATAAGTTTAATAGACCAAATAAAGCAATTTAGAAATAAACCAAGTCACGGATTTATAGGTAAAAATTCAAGTGAGGACGAAATTAAACAATCTATAGATAAATTGGAAACTTATATAGGGAAAGCAAAAGAGATATTAACCGATAAAAATTTTGACCTTATAGAAATCAAAAATAAGCTGCTTTTGGGAAGTTAGATTTAAGCTAAACTATTGTAAAAATATTCCCCTGTGCTCTTCCTATTCTTTTTATTTTGTTTGGTTCTTTTACAGGATATATAAAGAATTTATCAACTTCATCAAGTATTAAATCTATTTCTTCCAATAGGCCTAATATAGTCTCTTTTTCAGCTTCAATTTCAAAAACGCTATATTGGCTTCTGATACCGTAGGCTTTTAGCTTTTTGGAAACTTTATTCCTTTTTTTATCATCTGAGATGTCATAACAAATTATAAATCTCATCTAAATCTCCAATTTTTTTATAAGTTTAGTTATTGCGGTTTCTAAGTCTTTTTTATAATTTTCGTTATCTATAAAATTTTTGTGGAAAATCTTAAGGAACTTCTTTAGGCTTTCTTCTTTAAAATAGCATCCTTTATTTGTTGTATTAAAATCCTGTTTTGATAAAACTTTATTATTGAACATATCTACAACAATTATTGAAAGCTTAGGTCTAAAAATTTCCATAACATCAGAAGCCAAAACAGCATGGGTTCCTCTTTTCTTATGCAAATATCCAATATATGGGTCAAATCCTTTGGCTGTAAGATATGAATAAATAAAGCTATAAAATAAAGAGTAAACTAAGCTTAATGTTGCGTTTACAGGGTCTTTTGCCGGTCTATATTCTCTTTTTTGAAATTCTAAACTTTTATCAACTAATATTTCTTTCAGAAAATTGAAAAATAGGTTTGAGATGCTTCCTTCAATGCCCAAAATCTCATTATAGTTCTTTGCATTTTTTAAATAATCTTTATAATACTTTAGGTCTTGACCTGTTAGCCTTTCTATTCCTTTTATTTTTTCTTCAACAAAAAATTTCGCCAATACTAAACTTTTTTCAGAATTCCTCAATATCTCATATTGTTTTAGTCTAAGATTGTAATTACTTGATAAATGGGTATTGGTAATTATTCCTTTAAATTTTCCATTCAGGTTTAAAAGATAAATATCTGAATTTTTAGAAAGAAGAAAATTTATTGCAGGCATTGATATTTCTATGTTTCCAAAGATGAACAATTTATCTATCCTGTTTATAGGAAATGCCCAGATTTTATGGTTATTTTCACTTAGAACTATTTGATTATCTTTTCTTCTTATTTTTGTGCCTTGTTTGGTGATAAATATAATTTCTTTCATATGAATATATCCCCGTAGTTTTTTCCTTTGTATATTCCATTCCTGATTGGTTCTTTGTAATAAGGGAAAATATAAACAACATCTTCTTTGGAATTTATAATCTTTTTTATTTCGGAAATTATTATCTTTAAGGAACTTTTATCTACTTCTACCTCAAAAACGCTAAGTTCAACATTAATTCCGTATCCCAGCAAGAATTTAAAAAGTTTATTCCTTCTTTTGTTGTCTGTAATATCATAGGTAATCAGGTATTTCATCTAACTTTCCTCTTTTATAAAGTTGCAAGATGTAGGACATTTCTTTTAGTCTTTTGAACCTGTTTCCATAGAAAAAGTAAGTGGATAGCAGTTTTATAAATTTGATGATAGTTAGGGACAAGCCATCAGACAAAAAATCATTCCTGTCAAAAAAGCCATTTTTCAAAAGGTAATGAAATTTTTTTAGGAATTTTAATCTTGAGATTTCTGTTAAATCTTTGATTAAAGAAACTTCTCCATTGTTCAAAACACCATTTGAAGGATTAATACCTTTTTCTAAGAATTTTTCATAAAAGGAAAAAGCTACTATGTTTTCAGTTAGGTTTAAAAACAACCCTACATTTTTTTCAGCTTGGGGTGATGGGATATCATATTTTGATAGTAATTCTTCCAAAAAGATAGATTTAAGCAGATAGTTAAGGTATTTGTTTATTTCCTTAAGGGTCTGGTTTTTTGATACGGAATAATTTAGCAGGTCTATGGCTTCTGAAATAGAAAAAAGATTTTTAAGGGTTAATGCTTTTTTAGTCAATATCTCAAATCCTAATGAATAATCTGGGTTTTGTGGAAAACTTATTTTTTTGTATAAATGGATTTTGCTAATTTTTCCTGTTTTGTCCAAATAGATTATGTTTGTGTTCTGATTTTTTAGTGCGGATATTATCCAAACTGGCAGATAAAAGATAGTGAAGACATTTTGTATATCATTTATGTTGATTTTGGTTATATCCTCTTTTTTGTAGATAAATATATAACTATCCTCTATGGTAAGATTTAGCGAATATTCTTTGAAAATGAACATATTTTTACGGATTAAATAGTCTTTCATTCTTAAGAACCTCTATTTTTAAAAAGTTTTGTATTTTTATAAACGGTAGATTTTTTTAAAATCTGACATCTAATCTGTACCGGATAGGAATATGATATAAATCATAAAATCCTCTCTAAAGGGCTTAAAATCTGGATTTTATAATTGAGATATTATTGAGATTTTAAATTTGACAAAATCAAGGAAAATTAGTATTCTAATAACAGGTCTGTACAGAGGAAAGGTTTCTTGGAAACTGAATATGTTGATTTTCAAGGATTACAGAGGGGGCTCTTGAAACTGACCCGTTTGATGAGGGTATTGCGACGATTTCACTATCTTGGTATATTCTATTGAACGACTCAACTCTTGAAACTGACCCGTTTGATGAGGGTATTGCGACTACCCCTCCTTCAAATTGAACAGGGGCAGAGTATTCTTGAAACTGACCCGTTTGATGAGGGTATTGCGACTCTATGGTATACTGACCTTGACCATAATCAAAATCTTTATTAATCTTGAAACTGACCCGTTTGATGAGGGTATTGCGACACCTTCTTCACCATGCATACCGTTATATACACTTCTTGAAACTGACCCGTTTGATGAGGGTATTGCGACTGATGCTCTCCCCTTTGCTTGAACAACCAGCAGAACTATCCCCTTGAAACTGACCCGTTTGATGAGGGTATTGCGACAGAGAATTCAATGATTTTTCTATATACTCAAAAGTTTCTGACTTGAAACTGACCCGTTTGATGAGGGTATTGCGACTTTGCAATATTTTTAGAAATATACTTTATTAAATAGTCTTGAAACTGACCCGTTTGATGAGGGTATTGCGACTACTTTGGCCTTGACCAAAATCCATATCTTTATTTATCTTGAAACTGACCCGCTTAATAAGGGTATTGCGACGTGGAACTCAAATTTGCCATCTATAGACAGGGTAACAGCAGGAACTTGAAACTGACCCGCTTAATAAGGGTATTGCGACCTTTGTCTATTTCTATATCATCATCTTCATAAACTACATCTGCTTGAAACTGACCCGCTTAATAAGGGTATTGCGACAATATATAATAACCTTTTTCTTTATATTCTTTTATCAATTTTTCAACTTGAAACTGACCCGCTTAATAAGGGTATTGCGACTACTACTCTCATCATACATAAATAATCCTTCCTCTACCTCATACTTGAAACTGACCCGCTTAATAAGGGTATTGCGACTGCATCGGGGTGGTGCAGGGCTTTTGCTTACAGGTTTGCTCTTGAAACTGACCTGTTTGATGAGGGTATTGCGACTTGCATTGTATATTTTTGATTTGGATATAAACGCATATACCTCTCCTTGAAACTGACCCGCTTAATGAGGGTATTATGTAGAGAGAAATAAGAGAAGATTTGATTTTAAGACTAATCTGAGTAAATACTTCTAGGTTGATTTTGTATTGGAATTTTTATATTAAAAGATAC
>JALVKE010000148.1 GCA_027028005.1 Persephonella sp.
GCAGACGCGCTGGGTTCAGGTCCCAGTGGGCGATAAGCCCTTGGGGGTTCAAGTCCCCCCTTCCGCACCAAACTTTGAAATCATTTTGAGAGAGTCCTGTGTTTTAATGCCGTTCTTCCATTCAATCGTAAATGAGCGTTTGTACAGGGTGATTCGTTTGAGGATGAGGCGCCAAAGCCTTCTCTTTTCTTCCCTGCTCATATAAGGGTATACTTCCCCACAGTTTTCAACTACCGAAGTACTTTTTTATCCTGTGCAGGCCTTATGGTTTGCAGTACCCACTTTTTTCTGTTTTGGAGATTTCTTATTTTTTTCGGAATGTATATATTTTATGTTCATAAATTTAAATAAAACTTAATCTTTTTGCACTTTATTAAGATTATTGACTATTATTTATATATTTTCCAGTTTACTTTTCAGCATTTGCATAATAAAGTATATTTTAATTGGATTTTTAGTAATAATCTTTATTTTGTCTAAAAATTTTTAAGTATCGTAGGTTTCGTATTTTCTTATCCGATATTTGATTACGGCGTCAACTATCTTTTTTAAAGATAAAAGATAAAGATTAAGATTTTTGAGAAGAGAATTGTACTTCTCTATATCTTTTCTGTTTCTGAAATTATGTTTTGACCGATTGTTAAATACTCTTAAATTCTTGATTTCTTTCTTGGCTACTCCTGTTAGTTTGCTAATATACGAATCGAATTCATCTCCTTCTTTACCTGTATCAGCATTTGCCGCTTTCTCAAGTTCAATGTACAAAAATTTAAAAAAGTGTTCTTTATCGTTTCCATTTAAAGCGTGAATGTAATTATTTATAGCCTCTACTATGTTTTCTTCGAAGCGAGTTCTGTTTTTATCTTTAATTATATTTAATAACTCTATCAGGGTTTTTAAGAATTCTTCCTCGTCAATTGCGATATTAGTAGTAAGAGCAATTTGAGAGATTTCTATTCCGACAAAAACATCATATACCCTTATAAGTTTTCCATTGGAAGTATCTAAGGAACTGTCTTGTGTTCTTTTTTTAAGTTTAGTCACAGATTGTTTTAAATAGTTGCCGTGGGGTATTCTTGAAAAGAGAATACGGGGGTTAGATATAGATAAAGCAACAGACATAAGTTCACATGGTTGTTTATAATCACAAAGTGAAGAGATTTTTACAGGCGCTTTCAAAGCAAATTCATAAACCGATTGTGTGGATTTTTCTTGTGCAATATTTTCGATACTAAGGTATCCGCTAGAGTTTATAATGCTAATGTTAGATTTTGTACTTAAATTTTCTCTGGCAGGATTATCAATAAGATTCGCATCCAAACTGCATTTTATGATACAGATGTGCATTATTTAATTTCAACCTGTTTGTTCCGAGATAACACTTTTGTAATATTCTCCTTCAATGTTGTTTAGCATTCTCCGTTTTTATGAGTTCGGTTTCTTGGGAAATTGATCGTTTATCAAAGTTTTATGTATTTTCAATATTTTCTCCCCATATTTGTAGGAATGTATCTGTGAACTCTTTAGTTCTATTTTTTATTTTATCCTCATTCCATATTTTATCTCCTTGTTCGAACTCTTCAATAATCTCTTTAGTAATTAATAAATCTGCATAATGTTTTATGCCTTTCTTTGCTCCCTCGCCGTTTATTTTGCGTTCAAAATCATAGTTTCGAATAGATGTGTTAAGTTTACTTTTCAATAAAGTCATATTTCCGAGCCAATATATTTTTTCCTTTCTATCTTTTTCTTTTTCTGCATCACTCAAACTGCTGTCTGGGTGAGGAACATTATTAAAATTCCAATATTTTTCCCACTTAACTGGCATAATATGTTCAAGAGTATATGTATATTTTAACTCCATTGTATCACTTTTCTCCTCTTTAGCGCGTCTGTATAGTTCTATCCAGAACAAAATTAAAGAAGCCAATTTATTAGGGACTTTTCTAAGGCCAATTGCAATGTCTTCCTTGGATATTCCTGCAACTTCTTTTTTAAGATTCTCAGGATCTTTTATGAATTGTTTAATAAGTTTATTGTAGTTCTTGATCGGGATCTTTTTAGTAACAGCGTTATAAATGATAAAGTTCTCGAGATCTTTCAGGTAAATCTTTTGTTTAGTGGGGTTTTCATTTTTTATTACACGAAGGATAAAAGGATGGAAAGTCGATATATTTAAGATGTTTAAGATGTGAAGTAGCCGCTTTTTAATTCCGTTAAGATCATTACTAAAGGAAAAAAGATCTGATTTATCAAAATCGTAAATATTTTCTTTATATATGCTGGCATACTCAATTATTTTACCAATGAAGGCTTCAAGATCTTTTGATGTTTTGAACTCTCCCATTTTTTTCTTATATAGCCTTGAGAGGTCGGATAGAGTGTGTTTAGCAGGGTCATAAAATCCTTCTATTACTGCAACTGAGTGCAATAAGATTTCTATATTTTGTCTTTTTAATCTACCTGTTGTTAGTTCTTTCTCCCAATACATTAAAATATCTTCGTCTTCTAAGAAAACTTTTCTCCAGGTTTCCTTGTATGTTTTAATTGCTTCTTGACTATCAGACAACTCTATTAGTTTTTTGAATAGTGCGTTTTTGATTATCTCAGCGGCAGTGAGTTTAACGCCGGCAGTGTTTAGTGTGTCGAATATTGATTGTTCATCATCTTTTTCGTCTAAGTCTATTACAACCAACATTTTGTTACCTGGATTAAGTATTTTGTTTAATAGATTTTTCTTATCCTCTTCGCTCATTTCCTCAAATGTTTCTCTAAAATATTTGTAGCATCTTATTATTCTATGGCTTTTTTCGTTAACTTCATTTAAATTGATAGTCTCTGGTTCTTTAATGACTTTTTTATAACTATTAGCATCTACGTAAGAATTTTCAATTCTTACTTCATAATCATTAGAAGTGTAATCTCTTTTAAAGAATAATATTGTAAATATTGCATCTTTAACATTCTGTTTTATGTCTTCGGAGAAAGAATCATAAATAGCTCTCAAAAATATCGAGATTGTAGTTAGTCTTTGCTGCCCATCTATAACTTCCAGTTCTTTGGGTTTTCCGCTTATCGATGGAAGTTGTTTAAGGATGATGGCGCCTAAAAAATTATTTGTTTTTTCTTCGTCACGAAATTCTTCGATTAAGTCTTCCCAATTATCTTCATCCCACACATAAGTTCTTTGAAAAAACGGTATTTTAACTTTTCCTTCCATTGTTAGGAATCCTAATCCTTTTTCCTCAGCTTTCATCTTTGTATCTCCTTTATGGTTTAAATATATTTCACTCTTTTGATTATTCCTTGTCTTTTTGATTTAAAGTATTAAGAATGTCATTTAATTTTCTTATGATGATAAAATTTTGCCGTGCTATTATAGATAGGAAATCGACTGTAGCAGCTTCTGCTGAGTTACCTCCAAAATGTGATCCAAATTTTAAGAGCCCCATACCCCAGTAATCATGCGCTATTTCTTGTATGTCGGCAAGATCCTCTTTTGTTAATCCATTTAAATGATATTTGTTTATGAATTTCTGCAACTTTTCTTTTTCCTTTGCTGCTTTTTCTTCTGGTGTTTGTTTACGAAGAAGTCCCATAATTTCCTCCTTTAACAAAATTAAACAATCTATTTATAGTATACAAATATAATTTTAATTTCTTTTTCATTTATCATTTTTATACCATAAATATTATATCAAACTAGTGATGAAGATAAAAGCATCTCCAAAGAATTTTTCTTATTATAGGTAACTTATAGATAATAAGGGGAACTGCCTAATAAACATTACGGGTGTAAAAATTATAAGTATTTATTATGTATTCAATTTCACACTTCCCCGGGGGAGAACATCCGCTCGCCCTTTAAGAGCAGCGTTTTTTTGCGGACAACATAGTCAAATTGCACTCCTGCGCCGTGCTCTTTTATGATTTTTTCCAGTTCGTCGATTTTTATGCTGCCGTGCTTTGTAAATAAGATCGATGCAAGTATTACTACTTCGCTATTTTTCTCAAATTTTAGCACTTTAAGTTCTTTGATGAACTCGCGGACACCCTTTTCTTTTATTCTTCCCTTGCTCTTACGCTTTACTACGATGCTGTCTTTTTTTAGAATACTGCTTAGAACATCTTCGAGGTGCTTTTCGCTTTCTCCTTCTTCCGCCGTTCCGTAAACAAAGTGCACGAGGATTGCGTCCATCGATGTAATAGAAGGTGCGTTAAACGGAACTTCGCGTATTCTTTTGATACGGATTATGTTCTTGAACGCTTTGTTCAGTGCTTCGAGTACCTGGGCAGTATCCACCTCTCCTTCTATGTAGAAGTCGAAGTATTCGTCTTCGCCTATCATTCCTACGCTCAAAGGAAAGCCCATTTCTAACTTTACGCGCTCGTTAAATCCTTCTGTAAAGCGCAGGGGCAAACCGCTCCGCCTTAAACCCCGCGCAATTGCACGCGTTAAGTCTACATGCCCTATGTAGCACACCTCTTCTGGCCGCTCAAAATTCACTCTTATTCTCATAACTTTTATAATAGCAAATTTATCGTCAAAACAAAACTTTATAAATTATAAAAAAGTAGTATTATATTTTTGTGTGAAATTGAGTTTTGGTATCTATAAGAAAGGAG
>JALVKE010000149.1 GCA_027028005.1 Persephonella sp.
AAATTTTGGTTATGCTTCTATAAGTAGAACTCCAAAGATGTTTTCTAAAGAAGAAAATGCATTAAAATTTTTTGGAAATTTCAAGGAAGGAGATCAGGTGAAAATTTCCATAGGAGATCCTGATGATATCATTGAAAATACAGAAATGGATGTCAGACTTTTTAAAGTTAATTGGATTGAAAAACAAGCTAATCCAGAATTTATTTTAAATTTTTACTGTGTAGCAAGGTTAGAACTTTTAAAAAATAATAATCTTTTAGATATAGAGGTAGGTATTTATAGAAGGCTCTTTAGATCAAAACTTATAGCTGGGATCTCTTCTTTTGGAGAAATTGCACCAGATAAATCAGAAAACAAAATAAACTTCTACAATCAAACATCTGTATTAGTAGCTCTATGGGAAGAATAAAATGTTTAGAAAAATTGAGGAAAAGATTTTAAAAAATATTTTACTTGAGATAACAGATAAATACGATAAGTTGTTAAGGCAGTATTCATCTATAAATAACGAATTAAAATCAATAAAATATTTTGATGATATAACTAACACACTTTCAAAAGAAGGTATTTTAGATAGATTAGAAAGTTTTATAAAAAAAGCTAAAGATAAAAATCAAAAAATTGCTGTTATTGTAATAGATATTGATAATTTTAAATATATAAATGATGTATATGGGCACAATATTGGGGATATATACCTTAGAAAGGTAGCTTCTTTAATTAAAGAAGCTTTACCTCCAAATGGAATTGTAGGAAGACTCTCTGGAGATGCTTTTGTAGTAGCAATATACAATGGATCTTTCAGAGATTATTTGATTTTTGTTGAAGATCTATTAGACAAAATTTCTAAATTTTCTCTTAAATTTGGTAACTCTATTGTTAAATCAACAGTTTCAATTGGTGTTGCTGTATATCCACAAGATGGGTTAACAGCTAATAGCCTTATAGCTCTTGCTGAACAGGCTATGTATGTATCAAAAAATAAAGGTAAAAATACATATACATTGTTTAACAAAGGAATAAATAAGGAGTTTATCAAGATAGAAAAAATTCGCTCTATGTTAAATAAAGTAATATCTAAAAAAAGTGTGTACCCTTATGTTCAGCCTATTTATGATATAAAGAAACAGGAAATAATAGGTGGAGAAATACTTCTTAGAGTAGAATACAATGGAGAAATATTACCAGCAGGAAAATTTATAAAAGTTGCGGAACAGTTTGGTTATATAGATAAACTAGAAGAAATTGCTTTCAATAAGATTAAAGAATCTGATGCACTTACTAAATTTGAAAAAAAAATATCTTTTTTTCAATAAAACAATTACTTCAGAAGAAAAATCAAGATCTTATAAAGATTTTGTAAATGAGCTTAAAATAATTAGTGATACTTATCATTTTAAGCCTGTTATAGAAATAACAGAAAGTTCATTTGTAGAATATTTTCATATTCTTTCAGAATTCATAGAATATGCTAGACAGAAAGATATTTTGATTGCCCTTGATGATTTTGGTGCTGGTTATGCCTCTTTCAGTTATCTAATGAATTTAGATATTGATATACTAAAAATAGATGGTTCACTAATAAAAAATATAATAGAAAATAGAAAATCTGCATCTATAGTAAAGGCTATCTCTCAAATTGCTAAAGATTTTAATATAAAAACAATTGCAGAGTATATTGAAAGCAAAGAAGTATTAAAAAAGATTAAATCCTTTGGAATTGATTATGCACAAGGATATTATATTTCAAAACCTGTTGAACTAGAAAAATTTTTAGAGATAAACATTTGAAAGTAGTAAAAATATATCCTCAAAAGTATTTTTTGTATAAATTTTTTAACTCAACTTTTACAGGATTATCTGTTGGGTCAATTTTTACTATCTATGCTCCTTTAAAACCTTCTATATTCTCTTTAGGCGGAATTCTCCTTGCTATCGGAATGCTAATTGTTGCTAAATTTTATGAAAAGCTTATTACTTTAACTAAATTCTTCTTAATATCCTTATTTGTAGAATTAGTTATGTTGATGCTTATTCTTTTATTTCTTATAAAACCATATACATATACAACAGCCTTGCTTATTTATGCAGGTTATCAGCTTACGTTTATTTTTGGTTCGTATCTTGTTAGAGCTGAAACACTATTTTTAAGAAAAAAAAGATTTTTATCTTTAGTTGATATGTATAAGCAAGCTGGTTATTTAGCTGGCTTAGTAGTTTCTTTTTTCTTCTATAAAGGATTAGAGACGTTATTCAAAATAACTACGAACCAAGAAAAAGTTTATTTTTTACACTTTTTGCTGTTATTTATTGAAACAATCATTATTCTTTTTTTAATAAAATCTTTTAAAATCAGGGGGAAAAATCCCCCCTTTAATAATTAATCTTTCTTACTTTTTTTCTTCTTTTTGTTTTTCTTCGAGTATTTTTTGTTTAGTAAATGCCATCTATGACATAACCATCTTGGAACAGGCATCTCTATAATAAATGGCTGACTTAATTTACATGCAGGAAGGTCTGGAATTTCTTCAGCTGCTTTTGTTATAGCAAATATAAACCATTTTCCATTACAAGGTGGTATATATCCATCACCATATTCTTCCGCGGCATTTACAAGCTCCATATATCTTGTTGTTTCTGCATCAAAGTTTCCATCTCCCATTGTGTAGTACCAGATAGCTTCCTGAACTTCAGCTTTTGAATATCCATCTCTATTATTTATAATGTATAAGATCTTATTAAAAGGAATTTTATTTCCGTTATAGTCTTGTTTTAGAAATTCCTCTAATGTAACTTCACCTTTTGGAGTATCAAATTTTCCAAAATCAGGTAGTTTCCCAATAGGATTGAATGTTCTAGCCATATAATCGTAATCCGGTTTTCCCATAAGATTTTGATCTAGACACCAAGCATTGTAATCTTTATTATTTTTAATAGCATATCTACATTGGTGAGTTATATCTTTAAAGTTGAATATTCTTGTATATTCTTTATTCTCATCATAATAAATATGGGCTAAATTCCAACCATCAGGCAGATTGTAGGGAATTGATATAGGAAAGCAACCTTTAAATGAACGTTTGAGAAACTTAGGAGGAATTTTTAATTGTTTATCTAGCTTTACTTTACAACCTTCATCATTTTCCCAGCAGTCATCAGCTTGAGAGTTTGGAATTGAAACTAGAACTAGGGAAAAAATTAAAAAAATTGATAAAAATACCCTCTGTAACATTACACTAACCTCCAAAAATAATTATAGAAGTAGTATGTTTTTTTTTAGATGTTAATTAAATGTTTGATATAAATGTGAAAAAAATTTTTTTAATGTAAAATTTTAGTTTTGTTTTTCTATTATTTTTATAAAAGGTAAATATATGATCTATTGAAGAAAGCTTTAGAAAAACTGATTATTTATTCAAATAAAAGCATAGAAGGGTTTTTCAGCCCTTCTATATAGATTTTCTCAACTTTTCAAGATGTATCATTATTGCTGTTATAGCTGCTGGTGTTATTCCTTCAAGTCTTGCAGCATGTCCAAGGGTCATTGGTTTTGCTTTTGAAAGTTTTTGCACAATCTCTTTTCTGAGCCCTGGTATTTCCTCGTAGTTTATATCTTCTGGAATTTTTATATTCTCCAGATGTCTCATCTTTTCATTCATTCTTTTTTCTCTTTCAAAGTAGCCTGAGTATTTGACGTTTATGTCTATTTCTTCTTTTATGTAATCCCTTTCAGGTGTTGGAATTCCATAATCTTTTAGTTTATCAACGTCCATCTCTGGTCTTTTTAAAAGTTCAAAAGCTGTAACTGTTTTCTCCCCAATCTTTGTTTTTTCTTCCTTGTATCTATTAAGCCACTGTTTTATTTCCTCTTCTGTTTCTTTCACATATCTATACTGCTCTTCTGTCAGCATTCCAAGGTTATATGCTTTTTCATAAAGCCTGAGGATAGGATTATCCTGTCTGAGATGAAGTCTGTATTCTGAACGGGATGTAAATAGTCTGTAAGGTTCTATAACCCCTTTTGTTGTAAGGTCATCAATCATAACTCCGATATAGGCTTCATCTCTTCTTATATAAAACGGCTCTTTTCCTAAAGCTCTGAGAGCTGCATTTATACCGGCAACAAGTCCCTGTCCTGCTGCTTCTTCATATCCTGTTGTTCCGTTGAAGTTTCCTGCATGGTAAAGCCCTTTTATTCTTTTTGTTTCAAGGGTTGGATAAAGCTCTGTTGGTGGGACAATGTCGTATTCTATAGCATAAGCAGGTTTTAGAAGAACTACATTTTCAAGTCCCGGGATAGAACGATACATTTCCCACTGGACTTCTTCTGGTAGAGATGTTGAAAGACCGTTTGGATAAATGCTTATGCCATCTCTTGTTTCAGGCTCAAGCCATACAGTATGTCTCTCTTTGTTGGCAAATTTCACAATTTTGTCTTCTATAGATGGGCAGTATCTTGGTCCAATTCCTGTTATTGCACCACCGTAAAGGGCTGTTCTGTGGAGATTTTCCCTTATTATTCTATGTGTTTCCGGTGTTGTATGTGTTATGTAGCAAGGAACCTGGTCTTTTTGACCTTCTCTGAACCAGTATGAGCCGTAAGGTTCTGTCCAGAATGAAAACTTTGGTGGTGGCTCATCTCCAGGAGCTTCCTCAAGACCTGAAAAATCAATAGTTCTTTTATCAAGTCTTGCTGGAGTTCCTGTTTTAAACCTTTGGAGTGGAAATCCTGCCCTTTTATAAAACTCAGGCAGTTTTGTTGCAGGCTTTTCTCCCATTCTTCCTGCAGGTATCTGTTTGTCTCCTATATGAATAACACCATCTAAAAATGTTCCTGTTGTTACAACAACAGATTTTGTTTTTATTCTAAGTTTTCCATCTACCTCAACACCTTCTACTTCATTTGAATGGGGTTTCAGGAATATATCTGTTGCTTCTCCTTCTATAACTGTTAGATTTTCAGTATTCTGGGTTTTATTCACCATATACTTTCTGTATTCCTCTTTATCTGCCTGTGCTCTTGGTGAACGGACAGCAGGACCTTTTCTTGTGTTTAATGTTTTATACTGTAGGCCTGTTGCATCAATTGCCTTTCCCATTTCACCACCAAAGGCGTCTATTTCACGGACAACTATTCCTTTTGCTATTCCGCCTATTGCTGGATTACAGGGCATAAGACCTACTTTTTCTTTATCCAGTGTTATCAGGGCTGTTTTTACCCCTAATTTGGCAGCTGCTAAAGCTGCCTCTATACCTGCATGTCCTCCACCTATCACAACAACATCAAATTCTGTATCATATATCATCTAGATTTACCTCTTGTAAAATTTTTGCAGAGAAAATAATATTACAATTTTTTAATTGTTCAATTAAGCAGGAGTTTAGAGTTGTATACATGGAAAAAGATTTTTGAAGAGATAAAGAAGCACAAAAAAGAGCTTATTTTAGGGCATATAATAGCTGTTTTAGCAACTGCTGTTAGTATTCCAACTCCTTTATTTTTACCATTACTTGTTGACGAGGTTCTCCTAAACAAACCAGGAATATTTACTAAAACCTATGATGCAATTTTTGGAAAAGGAAATCCTGTTACATATACTTTGGCAGCTTTAATTATTGTATTAATAATGAGATTTCTATTCTTTGTTTTTAATGCTTTACAGGCAAAGATTTTTACAAAAATATCAAAAGATGTAACGTTTAAAATAAGAAAAGATTTATTAAATCATATAAAAGATGTTTCTATGGCTGAGTTTGAAACAGTAGGCAGTGGTTCCATAGCTTCTAAACTTATTATTGATGTTAATACTATTGATGATTTTATAGGTAAGACTGTTAGCAGATTTATTATTTCTCTTTTAACAATCATAGGAGTTGCTTTTGTTCTTTTGTTAATAAATTGGAAGCTAGGTTTACTGATAGTTCTTTTAAATCCTGTTGTTATATATTTCACAACTATTGTAGGTAGAAAGATAGGAAAACTGAAAGCTAAAGAAAACAAAGCTATTGAAGTTTTTCAGGAGACTTTAACAGAAACATTGGATCTTTTCTGGCAAATAAGAGCAAGCAATAGAGAAAAGAGTTTCATAGAAAAAGTTATAAACACAGCGAAACTTGTAAGGAATACAGCTGTAGAGTTTGGATGGAAAAGTGATGCAGCAGGAAGATTATCTATGCTTATATTCTTAGCTGGATATGAAATTTTTAGGGCTACAAGTATTCTTTTTGTTGCTTACTCAGACCTTACTATAGGTCTTATGCTTGCTATATTTGGTTATCTGTGGGTTATGATGACTCCTGTTCAGGAGCTTTTAGGAATACAGTATGCTTTTCATACAGCTACAGCAGCTTTAAACCGTATTAATGCTATTTTTAAGATGAAAAAGGAACCTAAGTATCCACATCTAAAGAATCCATTTAAAGACAGAGAAACATGTTCTATAAGGCTAAAAGATGTATGGTTTTCCTACGATGGAGAACATTATGTTTTAAAGAACATAAATATGTTTGCAGATAGAGGTAAAAAGATAGCAATTGTAGGAGCAAGTGGGAGTGGAAAAACTACCCTAGCTCACGTGATAGTTGGATTTTATCCTGTGGATAAGGGAGATGTTTTATACGATGATATTTCAGTTAAAGAGATAGGGCTTGATGTTGTAAGGGAATATGTGTCTTTAGTTCTTCAAACTCCAATGATGTTTAATGATACCCTCCGTTTTAATCTCACATTAGGCAGGGATATACCTGAAGAAAAAATATGGGAAGCTTTGGAAATAGCACAGCTTAAGGATTTTGTAGAACAATTGCCACAGAAACTAGATACTATTATAGGAAAAAATGGAGTAAGACTCTCAGGGGGACAAAAACAGAGAGTAGCCATTGCAAGAATGATACTGCAAAACCCTAAAATAGTTATTTTAGATGAATCAACATCAGCCCTTGATACCCAAACTGAGTATAAGCTCTTTAAAGCTTTGGAAAGATATCTAAAAAATAAGACAACAATAATTATTGCTCACAGATTAAGCACTGTTCAGCGAGCAGACTACATCTATGTTTTGGATAAAGGAGAAATAGTTGAAGAAGGAACTCATGAGGAACTTATGGAAAAAGAAGGTCTATACAATCAATACATGAAGATGCACTTTTTTACTAGTTAGATTATGTTTAAATTACTGCTTTTGTAAAACTTTGTTATAATTTTTAAAGGTTATTTGAAAAGGGAATAGGGAAAGAAAAAAAATATGATCTAGATCATATTTAAAATTAGACAAAAAATTTGATAAAAGCAAACTAAGATTTTTATAAGCTATTGAAAAGTATAGAAAAATTAAATTAAATTATAAAAATATAACAAAGCGATATGTCTTGTCCTGCATATCGAAAATGAGCTAACACTTGATATTTAAGCGTTTGAATGTGATTGAGCCAGTTTTTGCAAATAGTTTGCATTACTAAAATCCTCGCTAATACTAATAAATACTAGCTCTAGAACTAACCCGCTCTCTTTAGGGTATTGCGACTTTTAAATACCCTACGTCTATCTTTTTGAATAATCTAGAAATAACCCGCTTACCGAAAATGGTATCTGCCCTTACTCAAGCAATTTTAGAGAGAAAAAGTTTGTTTTTGCAGCTTCTAGAAAATAAAACGAATTAACGGTATTCAAGGGCATTTACCATTTTTAGGGTATTGCGACCTGAAAAGTGATTATTTTTTAAGTAGTTTGCACCCTTTACTAGAACTAACCCGCTTTCGGAAAATGTTATCTGCCTTTACTCAAGTAAACTAATTGAGAAAAAGTTTATTTTTGCAGTTTTCAGAAAAAAACGAATTAACGGTAGTTTGAGGCATCTACCATTTTTTAGGATATTGCAACAGCATAAACGCCGTTTGGTATTTCATTTATATCCAACTAAAACTAACCCGCTTACTGAAAGTGATATCTGTCCCTGCTTAAGTAAAGCTAACGAGAAGATATTTCTTTTACGATTTATTTAAAATATCGGATTATCGGTTGTTTTGGACATCTACCACTTTTTAGAGTATTGCGACTTTCTTGAATCTCCAATCATCTCTTTGAATTCTCAGATGCTAGAAATAACCCGTTTTCGGAAAGTGGTATCTGCTCTATCAAGTAAAATCATCAAGAAAACTTTTATCTCTCGTATTTTGGTTATAAACGAAATAACGTCAGTTTTGGGTATCTACCACTTTTAAAGGGTATTGCGACAGTGCTAAATTTTACGTCCTCTGTTTCGATCATGGACTTACTAGAAATAACTCAACAATAGAAAATAGGATTTACCCTTAGTTATATAAAGCCGACAGTAAAAGTCTACTTTATATCCTTTGAATAAAACCAATTTTTTCTGAAGCTTTGGACAGAATTATCTTCTTACTCCCTTATTTCTTATCCCATATATCTTTACATATTAAAAAAAAGGTTTCACCTTCTCTTACTATTTACTATTCACCATTCCTATTCTTATCCCCACTTCCTCACTCTAAACCCTCAAACGCACTAAAACGAAGAGATTTAAAACTTTTTTAATAAGAGGTATAATTCAAGAAATCCCTCCAAAGTTTGTTCAGATACATTCAGGCAAGAACGCCAAAAAGCTTCTAGATACATCTTTACCAGAAGTAAAAGAGAGGAGAGCAGATTTTCTTGTTGAGCTAGAAGATGGTTCTATTTTTCACTTAGAACTACAAACTCAAAACGATAAAAATATGCCTTTTAGAATGCTTGAATATTTCGTTCTCATATCTTCTAAGTATCCCAATAGAAAAATAAAACAGATGGTTTTGTATGTTGGAGAAAAACCTTTAAACATGAAAGACAGAATAGAAACAGAGAACTTGGTTTATAGCTACAAGCTGAAAGATATAAGAGAGATAAGCTGTAAAGAGTTATTAAAGAGTGATAGTTTAACAGATAAGATATTAGCAGTTTTATGCGATGTAAAAAATCCAGAAAGATATTTTAGAGAACTTTTAACAGAGCTATACAGACTACCTGAAAGAGAAAGGAAAGATTACATTAAGAAATTATTGAACCTATTAACAATAAGGTCTAAATTAGTAGAAGAATTTAAGTTAGAGGTAAAGAAGATGTCAATAACATTTGATAGAGAAACTATTGAAAACCATCCCTTTTTCAAAGATGGTTTAAAAGAAGGATTGCAAAAAGGTAAACAAGAAGGGCTGAAAGAAGGATTAGAAAAAGCAAAACGTGAAGATGTTTTAAAGCTTCACAAAAAATTAAAAATGAATGCAAAAGAAATAGCAGAAGTTTTAGAACTTCCTATTGATTTTGTTGAAGAAGTCCTTAAAAATAGGTAGCATATTAACCTTTTTTTAAATATTCCTTTTTCAACTCCTCAACTGTTTTTTGAATAACCTCACTTACTTCAGGTATATAGTGAACCGTCTTTGTTATATCCTTAAACTCTTCAGGTAAACTTTTTATATTTTCTATAGCTTTTTCTTGAATTTCTTTTAAAGAAGGTAGTTTTTTAATAGTTTTCCCATTTTCCATATATTTTTTAAGTAACGGCTTTCCACCTTCCATCTGCTCATCATACTTGCAGACAATATCTTTTTTAAATATTCCATTTTCATAAAATCTGTATACCTGTTTTTTAAAAGGTAATGTTACTTTCCCTTTACTAAATTTCATAACCGGTTCTTTATCATACTCAACTAGCTTATAAGCACAGTCCAGATAAGGAACATCAGCAGAAACTACAAGTTCCGTTCCAACTCCCCATCCATCAATAGGAGCTCCATTATCTAAAAGCTCTTTTATCTTATACTCATTTATACCGCCACTAACGATAATTTTTGCCTCTTTGAACCCATTTTCATCAAGTATTTTTCTTGCTTCTTTTGTTAATTCAAGAAGATTTCCACTATCTATTCTTATACCTTTAAATCTTTTTAATCCAAGTTTTTTAGCAACTTTTATAGCCTTTTTAACCCCTTCTACTGTATCAAAAGTATCTACTAAAAAAATCGTATTTTCAGGATACTGTTTAGCAAAAGCTTCAAAGGCTTTTTCTTCATCCTTGTGAGCTAAAATAAAAGAGTGAGCCATTGTTCCAAAAATAGGAATGCCGTATACCTTTCCTGCTAAAACATTTGAAGTTCCTGCAAATCCACCAATAAAAGAAGACCTAGCTGCTTTCATTCCTGCATCTGTTCCATGCGCCCTTCTAAGGCCAAAATCCACTAAAACAGTTCCCTTTGCAACAATAAAGCATCTCATAGCCTTCGTTGCTACAAGAATTGGATGTTGAAGAGTGTTTATAAGAAATGTTTCTATAATCTGAGCTTCTATAAGAGGAGCTTCTACCTGAACTATAGGTTCATTAGGAAATAAAATATCTCCTTCATCTATTGCATAAATATTTCCTGTAAAGCGAAAATCTTTTAGATAGTTTAAAAACTCTTCTTCAAATAATCCTGTTGATCTAAGGTAATTTAAACTTTCATCTGTAAAATGAATATTTTCTAAATAGTATAAAAGCTGCTCTAAACCTGCATTTATAAAAAAGGAACGTTTAGATACAGGTCTTGTATAAAAATCAAAAATGGCCGTTTTGTTTAACCCTTCTTTAAAATAAACCTGAGCCATAGTTAGTTCATAAAGATCTGTTAAAAGAGCCATATTATCTTTATTTACAAAACCAAAAACCATCTCTACCTCTTAAACAGTTACTTTACTTTTTAAGTAATCAGAAAGCCTATTTGATAATTGAGTTATATTTCCTGCTCCTAAAACAAGTATAACATCATTATCCTTTATTGTGCTTGTTACAGCTTTAAAGCACTCATTTATATCTTTACAATAAAAAACATCTTTTTGGCTTTCTTCTCTTATTTTATCTACAAGAGTTTTCCCAGTAATACCTTTAATAGGTTTTTCCCCTGCTGAGTATATATCTGTTATAAATGTAATATCTGGAATATTGAAAGATTTGGAAAATTCTTCAAATAAAGTAGATACTCTAGAGTATCTGTGGGGTTGAAATACTGCTATTATTCTTCTATCTGGAAACATCTCTTTTGCTGCAGAAAGTGTTGCCTGTATTTCTGTAGGATGGTGAGCGTAATCGTCTACTACAATAATTCCATTGTCATACTTTATTTCAAATCTTCTGTTTGCATTTTTAAAATTTTCTAAAGATTCTTTTACTACACAAAATGGAACTTCCAACTCTAAAGCCACTGATATAGCAGCTAATGCGTTATATACACTGTGTTTTCCTGGAATAGAAAGGTGAATTTCCCCAAAATCATTTACTTTAAACTTGTATCTTCCATCTACAAGTTTTAAATCGTAACCTCTTATATCAGATTCTTCAGAGAGACCAAACTTAATAACTTTTTTTTCAATAAAAGGAATTATTGAACTAGCGTTAGAATCATCAACATTAACAGCAACTGCTCCATAAAATGGAACTTTATTTGCAAAATCAATAAAAGCCTTTTTTATATCTTCTAAGTCTTTATAAAATCCAAGATGTTCTAAATCTATATTATTTATAGTAACAATTGTTGGAGTAAGTTTTAAAAAAGAGCCATCACTTTCATCTGCCTCAGTAACTAAAAAATCTCCCTGTCCTAACCTTGCATTGCTACCGTAAGCTTCCAGCTTCCCTCCAATAACTACAGTAGGGTCAAGACCTGTTTTACCTAAGATTGTTCCTATCATAGATGTTGTTGTTGTTTTTCCATGACTTCCAGATATAGCTATTCCATATTTAAATCTCATTAATTCAGCAAGCATTTCTCCTCTAGGAATTGTAGGAATGCCTAGCTCTTTAGCTCTTAAAAGCTCTACATTACCTTCTTTTATAGCGGAGGAATATACTACAACATCAGCTCCTTCAACATTTTCAGGTTTATGCCCTATAAAGATTTTTGCCCCCATATTTCTTAAATTTTCTACTGTCTGATTTTCTTTTAGATCAGACCCTGTTATAAAAAAACCTTGATTTAAAAGAACTTGAGCTATACCATTCATTCCTGAGCCACCGATGCCTATAAAATGAATATGTTTTATCTTTCCTCTAAACATTTAAAGCCCTCTTTTAAAATGATTTATATTTATTTCGTATATTCTACTTAACTTTAAAAATTAACGCATATATCTATAGAGTTAGGTTCAACAATTATAGCCTTATCTTCAAGTTTTCTTCTTTTTATCTCTTCTCTAAAATGTTGAAGAGGAGCTTCAACTTTTACAAACTTAGGTATAGTATGGAACGTTCCATAGTGAATTGGGACAACATACTTAGCTTTTAGCTCCACAAAAGCTTGAACTGCTTCCCATGGATCCATATGAACATTTTTTAAAAATAATGTAGGTTCATATCCACCAATTGGTAAAAAAGCAGTATGAATATCATACGTTTCTCCATACTCTTTAAAACCTTCAAAATATGCGGTATCTCCTGCAAAGTAAAAAGTTCTATCAAAAATTTTTATTACAAAGCTTACTGTATCAGTGTTTGGATATAGTATAGATCTTCCTTTATTGTGTTTAACAGGTAGAGCTGTTACTTCAATATTGTTGTCTAGATACGTTTCATATCTTTTCAATTCAAGAATTTTTTTAAAGTAGGTATTTCCTATTACAGGTTTTGTATTTTCAGGAATGATAAGAGTAGCATTTCTTTTTAATCTTCTTAATGTTCTCATATCAAGATGATCATAATGAGCATGAGAAATGAATATATAATCAACCTCTGGAACTAAATCTGGTCTTAAAGCAGGTTTCTGCCTTCTAATTCCAAATATATGAGGACTTAAGAAAGGGTCTGTTAAAAACTTTATTCCTTTATAAGAAACTAAAAATGTAGAGTGTCCAAGATTTGCTATAAAATCATAATTATGATTTATAGCAAAATTTATTTCTCTATATATAAAGCTATTTTCATCTAGTATAAAATTTTTATGAAGTTTATAATCCTTTGCTTTTTGCTTCTTCCCAAAGCCTGTCCATATGTTCAATGG
>JALVKE010000150.1 GCA_027028005.1 Persephonella sp.
GCAGGGAATTCTGGTGATTGTAATTTTTTGTCCAGGCCCGATCCCTCCTGTGATTTTCCATTTGGATATTCGTTTCTTTTCCATTGTTTCGCCTCCTTTCTATAAAATTTTTGCAGAGGCTTTTTGTTTCTTAGGCGAAAAACAAAAAAGCCCGCGCTCCAACTTTCGAAGCACAGGCTTTTAACGCTCTAAATAAAAAACCTCCGCTTTAGCACCCGTTTTATCTTTTCAGAAAGGTAGGGGCAAGTTGAAGCTTAAATCCTCACCTTCTATGCAAAGGATAGTATTAAAAAATTTCTTGTCAAGATATCGAATTACCGACTAAAAATTTCTGAGAATATATAGATATTACATAACTGTAATTGCTACCATTATTACATAATGTGAAGTTACCATTATAAGTATAAATGGGTTCAGCTAATATTCAAATTAAATGTAATAGCTCCCTTCAAATATCTAACGAGCAAAACACAATTATACCTTTCAGCTGTCGTACTTATATTAGCTTTCTTATAGAAAGTACTAGTTCTGAAACATATACATCTCTCAAAATGCTCTTCTTTAAATTAACTTGGTTTGCCTTTAGGCAAACCAAAAATCGATCAAATTCTTTAATGCTTCTTTAAACAGTGTGGGAGCTTTTATACCTAGGACTAATCCACCAAATTTGTTTAGTAAGAATCCAACTTCTATCTCAACAACCTTTGTCGCAGTTCCACCATATAAGACAACTGTTCGGATTATCTTATATGAAGAATAGTATTTTTTAATATATCGTTTTTCAATTTCGTCATAATTTTTCAGCTCCTCTATTGCTTTTTTTCGAAATTGGTATTTCTTACCTTCAATATTTATAATTTCACTTCTGTCAAAATCAATTAGGATTAAATCCGGAATATTTATAATTTTGCTCTTATCTCCATTTTTATAAGCATCTCTGTCTGAATACTTTTCCAAGGGAATAGGTTTTCCATTGCTCGTTATAAAGTAGCCTCTTTCACAACCTGCATGGTTTTCAAAAATTGATTTTCCATTAGTAAAATTCTCCACAACCAAATGTACAAAAATAGTACCTAATTTTTCTTTTTTATTTTCATATTTCCAATATGCGCCTGCTTCCTTGGCTCTGGGCATAGTCAAGCCCATTAGCTCTATATTATATCTGTTAGCAATTCTTATAAATTTATTACTTGGTTTTAAATGTTCTTGGCGTAATCCATGATTAGTTATGACAATTCTACCTTTCCAACCAAGTCGCCTCAATGTTGCGCTAATTAAGGTTAGTGCTCCTATATTTGGGTCATGAGAAAGACCCCCTTTTTTATACAATCGCCCGGAAATATATATTACATCTTTACCCTTCTTAATAAGTATAGGTATATTACCTCTGGGAGGTTTTTTCATATTATTCTTAAATCTAATCAACTCCTCAACGCTGGAAAATGGCTTGAAAACCGAAGGATCTAACTTTTTTCCTAAAATTTCGACGCCTAAAGTTAAAAGGCACCTTGTACCAAAAATATAGGTCTTTGTAGGATCTTTTTTCTGTGGAATCTGTAAATTATATAACATTATTTTTTTAATATCTGGATAATAATAATTTAAATAAACAAACTTTGAGGCTCTTTGGTATACTCCTGTATTTCTGCTTTCTTTATCGCCTGTCTTTGTTTCCTCTATTGCATATAGAGGAGTAGCATTCTCTTGCGGTAAATCTTTCTGATAAAAAACCAGGAAATCAACAAAGCTAGAATATCCGCTTACAATTTTAATAAAGATTCTATTAATTTTATTTGACTTAAAGCCTATTACTTCATACAAAAAAGAAAAATGTCTATCCGAATTTAAAATTGGCAATATCCTAATTGTATCAATAAAACAAGCTATTTTATTATCTTTTGCAAATTTATACAGTATATAAGCTATTACTTTCCTTTTAGGTCTTTCTTCTGTTAAAATCCATAAATTGCTTTTTCTCAAATTCATTCCTCCTTACGAAATATTAATATAAATTGGTGCAATTGGTTTGAAACATAAGAATACGGGTATCCATAAGGATACAAATTGATTGTTTTATCATACCATATCTTATAGCCTTTAAAATATACACTCGGAATTTTACTAATTTCCTCAACAATATCTGCATGAAGTAAATTATGGTACTCCTTTGTTGGCTGCATGTCCTTACAGAATATTACCAAGTATCCTTTATTCTTTAAGAGTGTAACTGATTTTTTTATTATATTTCTAAGTTCACGAAGAAATTGCTTGTACGGTATGTTGCCCAAGTCTCTTTCATCGCTAGTAAATGATCCTTTATCTTTTCTATCTCCCCCAGTTCTTTTCCTCGAGAGCATATTTGCATATGGCGGATCAGTTAAGATTAAATCAAAAGTTTTATCTTTAACTTCATCTATTTTAAGAATATTTCGAGAATCTTCACAAATAGCTATTTGTGGTTTTAAGTTCTCTTGCTTACATACTTTGTAGTATATATCTATATACTTCTTTTCTAATTCGATCCCCACTGCATTTCTGTTTTCCAACAGAGAAGCACCTAACAATGTACCTCCTACTCCCATAAATGGATCCAATATCCAGCCACCTGACTTAGTAAAAAATGCGATAATCTCTTTCATCAATTGAGGTGGCTTGGGTGAAGGATGTACCTTTCTAAGGTTATGACCCAAAGATTCTTTCCCATTTGTAGGGTACTTAGTTTCAATTATAGATTCCTGTAGATATTTCCACAATCTAAACTCTTCTTCTTTCTTCCTAAAATCTGTTATATAGACAGAGTTCAAAAAATATGTCCATTCTTTTCCTGTTAAATCATTAAGTTTATTTTTCGTATTGTATATCCCTCTTTCACCCATATCAACTTCATAATCTTTTATCTTTCTTTTAACTTTTCTACCGTTAGGATAAATTATAATTTTTTCCTTTTGTATATTTCTTATGGATTTGGATTGTCTTTTCTCTTTCATTCTATCTCCTTCCTACAAATATATATTCTTCAACATGACTCCTATGAGAATTGTAATTACTCTTAAACCTACGGTAGGGAAATTCATATAACCTCGTTTTCTCAAAACCGCTTACCTTAAATATATTAAAAATCTCTTCTTTAGAAAGTATACCTTCACTGTTATAACTTAAAATTGCATATTTAGCCCTTATGTTACTTAATAATTTTGCTAATGCATGATTTGCTTTTACTTTACTACAAAATATAGATTTTTCTTTTTCTGTGTAATCCCTAATTCCTGTCTTCCCATGGATTTTTGGACTGTCATACCTTGCTATAGTCTCTAAAAGGTGATAGTTTGTTATGTATTGTCTAGAGTTATATGGAGGATCTATGTAAGCAATATCACAATTTATTTTATCAATTAAATCAAATGAGTCTTTGTTAAATGCCAGGTGCTCAAACTTACTTGGTATAACTTCTATAAATTTTAATGTCAAAATCTTTCTGCTTCTCGGATCCCATACTTTGTTGAAAGCTCCATAGGTACCAGAAATGTTTGAAACTTTTTGTACAGCCATTAATAAACTAGAGAGCAAATAAAAATATTCGTTCTCATCTATAAATCTTTTACCAAACCATATTTCTATAGTTTTCCTAATAGCATCTATTTTTTTCCCATTTTCTTCCGAAAAATATTTCCTCTCTACTCCATCTATATTTTTACTTGCTGGGGTATAATGCTTAAATATAAAACCTTCGACACCAGGAGAATCATTAAGATATTGTAAGATTTCTTGAATCCGTTTTATCGGTTTTTGAGAAAGATTAACAATCTTGAGGTCTGAAAAACTAGGATATTCATTTAAAACTATTAGTGTTCGTTGCAATACATAAGAGAAATAAAGACTGTCATTAGAGATAATTGAAAATGCTTTTTTAAAATATCTACCTACCGATGCACTACCACTAAAGACATCAAAAAAAGATTTTCCTGTAATTTTCTCACTCTCAATCACATTAGAGAGAGTACTTAAAATATTATATTTACTACCAATTAATCTAAATTGAGGAATTTTACTTAACGGTACAACATTAATATCCATTTTAAACAATCTATTTTTCATTTAACTTTTTATTTATAGAGAATTTAGGCTGTCTACAAATGCTTTTTTCTTTAGTGTATTTTCTATGTTCTGTATAAAATTTGTTAACGACCAATAAATTTAATTTATTATTCATCATATTTTAACCTCTCTATCCATTATAGTTAGATAATAGTATACTTACAATTCTATCTTTATTGAAACATACTTTTAAAAAATTCTTTAAGTGACATGTAAAACCTTGCATAACTTTTAGATAATGAAGTAAGAACATATAGCTAACCTGCTTAAAGTCAATATAACTCACTTTTTAATTTTCCTGACAAGTTCCTCTACTTCAAAAACCTTTTCGTATTTTTCCTTCCTTATCTCTTTACTGGAAAGGTCTATTTTTACTCTCTTTAAAAAGTTT
>JALVKE010000151.1 GCA_027028005.1 Persephonella sp.
TTTTACCTGAACCTGTTGGTCCTGTTGTTAAAAATATACCGTTAGGTTTTCTAACAATCTTCCTAATAAGGTCTATATGATCTTGATAAAAACCTAAACTCTCTAGTGAGTAATCAATATCTTCTTTCCCTAAAAGCCTTAGAACAAAACTCTCTCCAAACTGTGTAGGAACAGAAGATGCTCTAATATCTATCTCTTTCCCTGCAACTTTTATAGAAATCCTACCATCCTGAGGTAGTCTGTTCTCTGCTATGTTCATTCCCGAGATAAGCTTTAGTCTTGTTATAACAGCTAATTTCATATCCTGAGGTATTGTTTCTACTGTGTGAAGAACACCATCTATTCTAAAGCGAACTTTCATTATATTTTTTAAAGCTTCAAAATGAATATCAGAAGCATTTTCTTCAACGGCTTTTGATAGGAGATTGTTTACAAGTTTTATAACAGGAGCTTCAGAAGCAATCTCTTTTAATTTATCTATCTCTTCATCTATATCTAATAGATTATCTTTTTCTGCAAGAACATCTTCTATATCAAAAAGCAGAGAAAGTTCTTTAAGCTGTTCTTCTTTTGCTAGATATACTTTTACCTGTTTTCCAGAGGTATTCTCTATAAGGGAAAATACTTCTATATTTAGAGGATTGTTTGTTACAATATGAACATACTCATCATCTTCCTTAAATGGGAAAACATTATTTTCTTTTAGTATCTTATGGTCTACACCAACATCAACTAGGTCAAATCCCTCTACAGATTTTAAATACTCTATTCCAAGTTGTTTAGAGAGGGCTTTAAGGAGCTTTTCTTCTGTTATAACGCCCATATTAAGAAGGATTGTTCCAATTTTTCCCCCATAGTTTTTTTGAACATCAAGGGCTTTTTCTACATCCTCTTTGGAACAGTATCCCTCTTCTACTAAGATCTCCCCTATTAATTTTTCTTGCATATTTTCTGTTTTAGTCCCAGACAGATATGTCTGCATTCTCTCCTGTTCCACCTTCCTTACCATCCGCTCCTAAAGATTTTAGTTCATAAGGTTTTCCATTATCTCCTGGAGATTTATATACATAAGGATTTCCCCAAGGATCAGCTTTAACAGGTTTAGGAAGATAAGGGCCATCCCAACCTTTTATATTTCCTGGATCTTGCCATAAAACTTTTAGACCTTCAGCTGTTGTAGGATATCTTCCAACATCAAGTCTAAAAGCATCTAATGCTGTTTCTATCATGTGGATTTGTGCTTTTGCAGCTTTTTGTTTTGACGCTCCAAGTTTACTAAAAAGCTTTGGTGCTACTAAAGAAGCAAGTAGGGCAATGATAACCATTACTACAAGAAGTTCAATAAGTGTAAAACCTCTTTCCCCTCTTTTTCTTCTTTCCATGTTTTTCTCCTATTTTATTATCTAGTTATATCTAACATACTAATAAATTATTAAAAAGTTTCAAGTTTTACATTTTAACTTTATAAACCACAGAATAAGGGAAGTTTTCGTGAATTAGCTCAAAATATTTACTGTCATAGTTTCTAAGTAAAAACATCTGAACAAACATACTATGTAATGGCTGATCATTCATTATAAATCCAAATAATCCGTGTTTACTTCCAACAAAAACAACATTTATTCCTTTATCAGAAAACTTCCCTTTTTGGAGAGATCCATCTTTTCCTTTTATAAAAATCTTTTTAATAGGGAAAACTTTTCCTCTAGCTTTAACCTTGCCTTTTTTTAGATCTATTAGCCATGATGAGCATCTTACTAATGTAGGATTTATAGCTCCACACAAACCTATATACTGATACTGCCTACTTAAACCATCTTGAAGTTTAAAGTTCCATGTTCCTATTCTGTTTGTTCCATCAAATGCAGGTAAAGATCTAGATGTAAACATCCAGTATATAGGATGTTTAAGTTTTGTTTTATCTATGTATTTACCTTCTAATGCTTTTTCCTTTATCTGAAATGGAGAAACTCCATTTTTCATCTCTTTTTCTATTCCTTTTAGTCCAATAGATGCTATAGAGAGAATTACATTTCTTGCTTTTTTTGGTTCATTTTCAGCATAAGTTAAGCCTATAAAGTAAGTTTTAGGAGTAAACTGAGAACCAGGATCAACAAAAACGCCTCTCCTTCCGTAGTATTCAATCATATAACCTTCACTCCACCAACTCCATATCCAACTGTTTTCCTCAGTTATTTTCTGTAAGTTTAAAAACTCTCCTGCTAAAGGAGGGGGGAATTTGGTTCTTGCAACGTATGCAAATGCATATTTGTTTAGATAAACAATAGTTACAAGTAAAACAAAAGCTGCTACTGTAGTGAGTCCAAAATTAAGCTTTTCTTTGTTTTCTTTATTTTTTAAAAATAGATAAATTCCATAATCAAAAATAGCTCCTATTCCTACTCCAATAAAGGGGACTAAATACATAGTAAATCTCATGGCTCCAAAGAGAGGTATTAAACCTATCACTATAAATGGTACTAAGAGAAGCATATATCTCCATCTTTTTATAAAGATAAATGCTAATCCTAACAATCCTATGATAAATAATATCTCATTTCCAACAACTATTTGTGAAAGTTGAGAAAAACTGTAATGTTTTAATTCAGATACCCACTGTTGAATATTAGGAAAACCGCCTTCTACAGATTTTTTTCCTGCTATAAATATATAAGCATAACCTCTTGATATAGCATCAGATATTCCTTTGATAAAATTCATAGGATTTGATAGTAGTACAAAAATTCCAAGAGATATAAGATCATCTTTTGTTAATTTAAGTTTTCTTTCAATAAGTAAAACAACTAGGAACATAGCAAATAGAGAAAGTAAAAGGGAAGGCTTAGGATACCACCACATATAGAGATTTCCAGCTATTCCAGCTAAAGCTATATAGATAAATTTTTTCTTACCTTCAGCTTTTATGTATAAAGCAAAAAGTAAAGGTATTAAAAAAGGGAAGAAAAGGTTTAGAGCATCTGTATCAAGTCTTGCTATGGTTGTTCTAGGTAGGTAAGCTGCTGATATAGTGGTTAATGTAGCCCCTGTATATCCAGCCAATGGAAATCCAATTCTTTTAAAGAATAAAACAATAGGAATGGAGAATAAAACTGCTAAAATAGGAACAAGCCAAAGGGAAACATTCTCTATATATGTTCCTTGCAATTTAGAGAAAAAACCAGAGATAACACTTATTAAAGGAACAGGATCAAGGTATTTCTCAAAATCAGGAACATTTCTTAAAAAATCTGTTTGACCTGCTTTGTAAATACCTTTAAAAAATTCTTCTGCATATCTAGCAAAAAAGAAAGCATCATTTCCAGTAAATATTGCTCTCCCATGGTAAAAGTATAAAGCCTTGTGTTTTAGCCAGACAGCAAGATCATCAAATCTTATATAAAGGCCAAGTAGTATAGGTATAATAATTAACAGAAAAAGTTTAACTCTCTGTAGCATATCAATAAATCCCCCTCTTTGCGTTTGGTCTTAATCTATTATAAGTCTTTTTTGTAATTTATATTTACAGTCTCCAGTAAAGAAATCCCTCTTTTAAAGCTTTATCCTTACTGTATAATCCTTTAATATCTATTAAAACAGGTTTTTCATGATTTCCTAAAAGTCTTTTATACTCTTTAAAATCAAGCTCCTCAACAAAAGGTTTATGTTTAACTGCTACCACTATAGCATCATAAGGAGCTTCTTTTTCTATATCATCTAAAAGCTCTATTCCATACTCTTCTTTTACTTCTTCAGGATATGCATAAGGATCATGAACAAAAACATCTATTCCATACTCTTTAAGTTCATTATAAACATCTATTACTTTTGTGTTTCTTATATCTGCTATGTTCTCCTTGAAAGTAAGACCAAGTATTAAGACTTTACTCCCCTGTACAACTTTTCCAGCCTTTATCAAATTTTTTACTGTATTTTCTGCTACAAACTTTCCCATATAGTCATTTATTCTTCTTCCAGCTAATATCACCTCAGGATGATGTCCTATAGCCATAGCTTTGAATGTTAAATAGTAAGGATCCACACTTATACAGTGTCCACCAACAAGCCCTGGCTCAAATCTTAAAAAGTTCCACTTTGTTGCTGCTGCTTCTAAAACTGCCTTTGTGTCTATCCCCATTTTGTTAAATATTACAGATAGCTCATTCATGAGAGCTATATTTAAATCTCTTTGAGTGTTTTCTATTACTTTTGCTGCTTCTGCTGTTTTTATATCTGGAGCTTTGTGAATTCCTGCTGTTATCACAGAGCCGTAAAGCTGGGCTAGAAACTCTGTTACTTCAGGAGTGTCTCCTGCTACTACCTTTTTTATCTTATCTATTGTATGAAGCTTATCCCCTGGGTTTACTCTTTCTGGAGAGTATCCTACATGAAAGTCTTCTTTCCATTTTAGACCGCTTTCCTTTTCTAAAATAGGAACGCACTCTTCTTCTGTCAGTCCTGGATATACTG
>JALVKE010000152.1 GCA_027028005.1 Persephonella sp.
TAATAATGGGATTTTTTATTTCTTCAGCTATTGAAACACTAAAAATCCCTAAAACAGCTACCGTTAGTAAACCTTTTTTCATTTAAAACCTCCGTTTTTGCCTATCTTTTCAACAATAATTCTATGGATATTTTGTTAAGTTAATATTAAAGAAATGTTAATATTTCTTAACAAAAGGAGAAAATTATGGAAATAAAAGGAAAAATAGCACTGGTTACAGGAGCAGGGAAAAGAATAGGAAAGGAAATAGCAAAAAATTTAATAAATGAAGGAGCAAATGTTATTCTTCATTACAGAACCTCTAAAGAAGGCATAGAAGAACTTGAAAAATTGGCAAAAGAGAAAGGCATAAAAGTCCTTCCTTTAAAAGCTGATTTAACAAAACTTGAAGATATAAGATTTTTAATAAAAGAGTCAATTTTATTCTTTAAAAAGGTTGATATTCTTATAAACAATGCATCTATTTACTATCCTACCCCTTTAGATAAAGTAACTGAAAAGGATTTAGATATTTTTTATCAGATACACGTAAAAGCTCCATTTTTTCTATCTAAGGAGCTAGGAAAGATTATGTATGAAAATAAAGAAGGAAGAATTATAAATATAGCTGATTATTCAGCACTTAGACCTTATAAAGATTTTACTCCTTACTCTATCTCAAAAGGAGCTATGCTTACTATGACAAGAGCTTTTGCTAAAGAGTTTGCTCCCTATATTCTTGTTAATGCTATCCTTCCAGGACCTATAGTTCCAGCTGAAGGAATTGAAGACGTGGAAACACCTTCGAAAAAAACACTGTTAAAAAAATGGGCAGGAGAAAAAGAAGTATGGAAGGGAGTAAAATATTTAATTGAGACAGATTTTACAACAGGTACTTTCCTTCCTGTTGAAGGGGGTAGATTGATTTGCTGAAAAACACTATTACCTTTCTAGGAACCGGTGGAGGTAGAGTTGTTGTTTTTCGTCAGCTTAGACATTCAGGAGGTATGTGGCTTAATCTTGAAGGAGTAAATATTCTTATAGACCCTGGACCTGGATCTCTTATTAGAATTTTTGAGAGAGGATTTGATACAAGAGATATTGATATAATAGTGGTCTCCCATAGACATTTAGATCACAGTGCAGATCTAAATGCTGTAGTTGAATCAGCTACAGAAAGTACAAAACATCCTGTTAGTATGCTAGTTTGTCCCAAAGATGTTGTTTCAGGAGATGAACCTATTCTCTTAAAATATCTAAGGAAAGGAATAAAACGTTTATCTATTGCAAAAGAAGGAAAAAAATTTGAATATAAAAACATAGAAATAGATATAAAAGTAAAGCATATACACACTGGGGCTGAGACATATGGTTTAGAATTTTCTAATAGAAAAAAGAAAATCGTATATGTTCCTTGCGGAAAGTTTTATGAAGATATGCTTAAAGGATACTCCTATGGAGCTGATATTATGATTTTTAATACAACCTTTGTAAAACCTAAAGGTAACATACTACACCTATCGGCAGAAGATGTTCTTCAAATGATTAATACATATAAACCTAAAAAAGCTGTAATTACACATTTTAGCTTAGAAATGTTAAAATCAAATCCTAAAGCTATCGCTAAGAGATTACAAAGGGAGAGTGGAGTTCAAGTAATTGCTGCTGAAGATGGAATGAGAGTAAGCTTTTAAAGGAGAAAAAAAATGAGAATTATAATTATTGGTGGAGGTATTATTGGTCTTTCTATTGCAAGAGCCTTATATAAGGAAGGTTTTGAAGTCATAGTGGTAGAGAGAGAGAGAATAGGAAGAGGTGCTTCCTGGACTGCCGGGGGGATGCTGGCACCACAATCAGAAGGATTAGAGATAGATGAATTTTTTGATTTTTGTATACAAGCTAGGGATATGTATAAAGATTTTGTAGAAGGGATAGAAAATGACACAGATATAAAAGTTGATTATTGGGAATCTGGAATATTCTGTCCTGCATATTCAGAAGAAGAAGCAGAAAAACTAAAGAAAAAACTTGAAGAGTATAGAAGATATGGATTAACAGGAGGTTGGCTTAATAGAAATGAGATAGAAGATAATTATAAGTCTTTGGGACCAGAAATAATAGGTGGAGTCTTATATCCAGATGATAGTCAGGTTGATAACAGACTTTTAATGCTAGCTTTGGAAAACTATATAAGAAGAAAAACAATGGTCAAGCTTTATGAAAGGACAACAGCCATTGGGATCTTTCACACTGCAGGGAAGTTTCAAGGAGTAAAAACAGATAAAGGTTTACTAGTTGGAGATGCCTGTATTATAGCTGCTGGTGCATGGTCTGGTGAAATAGATAATATTCCTGTATTTCCAGTAAAAGGAGAGATGGCTGCTACAGATATAGAACCAGATGATATAGATAGAGTATTTTTTGGAAGTAGAGCTTATCTTATTCCAAGAAAAAGCTTTACAAGACTTGTAATAGGTGCTACTGAAGAAAATGTTGGATTTAAAGATGGAAATACTGTTAAAGGAGTATTACATCTTTTAAAAGGATTAAAAGATACATTCCCTCATATGGTAGAGAGAAATATTCAGGAATTTTGGTATGGTTATAGACCAGGGACGCCAGATACAAAGCCTATAATAAGCGAAGGTCCCTATGAAAATCTTTATTATGCAACTGGACATTATAGAAATGGTATATTACTTGCTCCTATAACAGCTAAATTGTTTTTAGATTTACTAAAGTATAAGAAAAGAAGTAAGTATTTTGATATCTTCTCGTATAAAAGATTTGAGGAAAAAAAGAATGGGTAGACTTGATAAAGTTTCTCCTTTTATTGTAATGGATATTGTTAAAGAAGCTTCCCGTATACCTGATGTTATCCATTTTGAAATAGGTGAACCAGACTTGCAACCACCTCCATCTGTATGGGAAGAAACAGAAAAAGCAGTAAAAAATAGATTAAATCATTACACTGAAAGCTTAGGTTTACTAGAATTAAGAGAGAAGATAGCTCAGTTTTACTATGAAAAGTATAAGGTTGATATTTCTCCTTCAAGAATAGCTCTAACAGTAGGAACATCTGGAGGTTTTTTAGTTGCATATACCACAACATTAAATGCAGGAGATAAGCTTGCTCTATCAGATCCGTCTTACCCCTGTTATAAAAATTTTTCTTATCTTCTTGATATAGAACCAATTTTAATACCTGTTGATAAAACAACAAACTACCAACTTACAGTTAATCATTTAAAAGAATATGAGGATATAAAAGCTGTTCAGATTTCATCTCCAAATAATCCAACAGGAAATGTATACCAAAAATCTATACTAAAAGAGCTTATAGAATACTGTGAAAAAAAGAATATATATTTTATTTCTGATGAAATTTATCATGGTCTTGTTTATGATCAATATGAACACACAGCTTTAGAATTCTCTGATAATGTTATAGTTATTAATGGTTTTTCTAAATACTTCTGCATGCCTGGTTTTAGGCTTGGCTGGATAATACTTCCGGAAAATCTTGTTAGGAAAGCTGAGATTGTTCTTCAAAATGTTTTTATCTCCCCTCCAACTTTAAGTCAGTATGGGGCTTTAGGTGCTTTTGATTGGAATCATTTATCTTTAATAACAGATACATATAAAGAAAGGAGAGATTTTTTATATAAAGAACTTTCAACACTTTTTGATATAGATGCAAAGCCTGAAGGGGCTTTCTATTTATGGGCTAATATAGAGAAGTATTCTGATAATTCTTATGAATTTGCAAAAGAACTTTTAGAAAAGATACATGTCGCCGTTACTCCAGGGATTGATTTTGGAAATAATAGAACTGATAAATATATAAGATTTGCATATACAAGAAGTATTGATCATATGGAAGAAGGAGTAAAAAGACTTAAAGATTACCTCCAAAAGTAAAAACTCACTTTCGGATTTCGATAATAACATTCTAGAAATATTATTAGGCTTTTTTATGGAAAACTTTTTATCTGATCTTTCAAGTTTTGCAAAGTACAAAAAATTATTGATTTACTCTTAAATTTAAAAATAGGGTTGTTATCTGATGGAGGTAAATTATGAATAAAGTGTTTATATTTCCTAATTAACTATCTCCTGTAAAACAGTAAGAATTATAATTCATTAGAGTTTTTATTTGTTGCAACAATCAAAAAAATTTTAATCAACTAAAAGAATATAAATTTCCTGTTATAACGTTAGACAAAAAAGGAGAAAAATATTTAAAAGATGGAGGAATATGGATTCTTTCTGACTGGGATGTAGAAAATGTATATAAAAAAGTAAGACCTATTAAAAATGTAGAATTCCTTCAAATGTGGCATGGAATTCCTTTAAAAGATGTTCGTATCGCAATGGAGAATTATGATTATTTTCCAAAATATAATGATTACTTTGTTTCAACTTCTGATTATATGAAAAAAATTTTTTCAAAAATATTTTTGGCAAATAATTTTTTAATTACAGGTTACCCAAGAAATGATATATTTTTTAGGCAAGAAGATCACTTAGATTTTATTAATGTTAATTTGGATTTGTATAATGAGATTTTAAAAAGGAAAGAGAATCAGAAAATTGTTCTTATCACACCTTCTCTTTCTCTAGGATACACAGGCACAGATATGGTATTATCATTTCTTGATTTAGATAAGATTAATAAATTTGGAAAAAAGTATGATATTCACTTTATTCTTAAACTGCATCCTTCAATGGATAATTTTAGTAACCTTTTAGATGGTTATTATGAAAATATTACTATATATCCTCCTAAATTTGACTTGTATCCGTTATTAAAACATGTAGATTGTCTAATTACTGACTATTCATCTATATTTTTTGATTTTTTACTATTGGACAAACCTATAATTTTTTATGTGCCTAACTATAAAGATGTAAAAAGCAGTTGTATATTGGATTATGATACATTCACACCTGGAGAAAAGGCATATTCTATGGGCCACCTTATTAAAAGTTTAAAAGATTTTGTAAAAGGAATAGACAAATACAAAAAACAAAGGGAAGAAATTAAACGGTATTCATTTGATTTTTTAGATGGTAATGCTTCTAAAAGAATAGCTGATAGTATTCTTCAGATTTCTGAAAAGTTTTAAATAAAAAGTAATGCTACCCATATGGGTAGCATTACCTATTAATCATGTATTTTTAATCTAGGTTTAGGAGTTTTATCTGAGGATGGTGGTAATACAGGCATTGTTCTAGCTTCTTTTGGAATATCTCCTGTTAAAGATTTTAAGAATGCAACAATTTTATCAGCTTCTTCTGTTGAAAGTTTTTTTCCTAGTTGTGTTTCAGCCATAATTTCTACAGCCTCTCTTAAAGACCATACAGCTCCATCGTGAAAGTAGGGGTATGTTCTATCTATGTTTCTTAGAGATGGAACTTTAAATACATATTTATCAGTTTCTTTTTTAGTAAGTTTATATTTTCCTAAATCGTAGGTAGGATACTGTTTAAACACGCCAAATTTTGCAAACATTCCACCACCAACAGCTACGCCATTATGGCATCCAGCACACCCTTTATCAATGAATAGTTTTAATCCTTCTTTCTCTTTTTTTGTTAATGCTTTTATATTTCCTTTTAAAAATTCATCAAATCTTGATGGAGTTACCAATGTTCTTTCAAATGCAGCAATAGCTTTTGCAACATTATCATATGTTATAGGGTCTTTATCATTAGGAAATACTTTTTTAAACTCTTTAACATATCCTGGAATTGTTTTTAACTTAGCTACAACATATTCAGGATTTGGCATAGCCATCTCAACAGGTGCTAGAATAGGTCCTTTAGCCTGATCTTCTAGTGTTTTAGCTCTTCCATCCCAGAACTGAGCTATATGAAATCCTGCATTTAAAACAGTAGGAGAGTTTCTTCCCCCTGTTTTGAATTTATGTCCTAATGCTGTTTCCACATTATCTACTCCATAAGATGCAAGGTTGTGGCAGGTATTACAGCTAATTACTCCACTTAAAGAAAGTCTTGGATCATAGTAGAGTTTTTTACCAAGTTCAACCTTTTCTGGAGTTGTTGGATTATCCTTAGGTGCTGGAATCTCTTTTGGTAAAGGTTTAAAAAAACCTTGAGCCTTTTTTAGTAGATCAGCATCAGAAGCAAAACCTGTAGAAACAGCAAACATAACAGTTCCTGCTAATATAGCAGCTTTTTTTAACATTTTCTCCTCCTTTTTAATAATAACTATTATTAATTTATTAAAAGTAACATATAAATGTCAATATAATGCTAACTACCTTATAAGTCTAATACTTTACTCTTCTTCTTCCTCTAATTCAAACTCTATTTCTCTTTTTGGAATAACTGTAGTTATAGCATGTTTATAGATTAATATCTGTCTAGGACCTTCTTTTAGAAGTATTGTATATGGATCAAAATATCTTATTTTTCCCTCTAGTTTTACACCATTAACTAGATAGATATTAACTCTTATCTTTTCTTTTCTAATAGTGTTTAAAAATTTTTCCTGCAGTCTTCCTTTTTTTGCCATCTGGTTCTAGCCCTCCTAATGTAATGCAACTTTATACAGTTTATCCGCTAATTTTATTATTTCTCTATAATTTTTTAGCCTTGTTTTCCATCTTGCTGGAATACTTTCCTCACCATTATATGCACCTGCGAATGCACCTGTTAGTAATGCAATAGAGTCTGTATCTCCACCGTAGTTTCCATAACTATTTACTGCATGTATTATAGCATTTTCAGTATCATCTGGGGTTTTTAAAAATATAAATAATGCTTGAGATAAAGCTTCTAGAGCAAATGAACCATTTCCTAATTCGTCAATGGCTTCTTCATAAGAAGCATCTCTATCTAAAAGAGCCTTGACTTTATCTAAATAATGTTTTGTTTCTTCTTTTTCTACAAATGTTTTTAAGAGCTCTATAAAGTATCTATACTCATCTTTTAAATAAAACCTAGACTGTAAACATTCACTTACAGATACAGCAATAACAGAAGCTGCGTCTAAAACAAACTCATTTCTATGGGTTAACATAACAACAGCCTTTGCACCCTCTACTGCAAGAGGAGGATTTGTGTAATGAAACATACCAAGAGGAATAGCTGGTAAAGCACCTTCTATAGAAGATCCCCCTCTTTCTATCTCTCTACCTTCTTTTAAAGCCTCAATAGCAAGTAGAAAAGAAGGATCTACATAATTGTGTAATTCTTCCTTTTCACTCCATGCTATGTATCTTTCTAAAATATCTTTTATATCTAATCTCCCCTTTTCTGCTAAGCTTTCAGCAACTATTTTTACTATTTCAAATTCACTTGATGTTTCTCCAGCTTTTAAGAAAGATGCTGGAGATGCTGGATGTGGATCACAAAGTTCTGTAATCTCTCCCCCGTAATGAAGCACAACCTCATCAATAGGAAGTTCCTCAACACACATTCCCATAGAGTCTCCTACAGCAGCTCCAAGTAAAGTACCTCTAAATTTATTTTTCACTCTCATACTCCTTCATTTTTTCTTTTAATTTAATAATTACCTTTATTTCATAGCTTTTCAACATTGTTTGTCATTTATCATAAATATCTAAAGAAAAGAAATTTTATGATATACCATTAAATAATGGCATAAAAGGAGAAAAAAATGAGATATAAAAATTTTTTAGACTATAAACTTTCTGAAATAGGGATAGGTACATATCTTGGAAATCCTGATGAAGAAACAGATAAAGGATACTATGAAACAATAAAAAAAGGTGTTGAGCTAGGTATAAATGTAGTTGATACTGCAATAAACTACAGAAATATGAGAAGTGAAAAGGTGATTGGAAAAGTTTTAGAAGGGATTGACCGTAGTGATATTGTTGTATCAACGAAAGGAGGATATGTTGCTGTTCCTTATGATATAAAAACAGATGCTACTACATGGTTTAAAGAGGAACTTGTAAAGACAGGGATTGTATCTCCTCAGGATATAACAGAAACTGGAAATATTCTAACACCAAGGTACATTGACTGGACATTTGAAAGAAGTTTAAAAAATCTAAAAACAGATTATATAGATGTCTACTTTTTACACAATCCTGAGGATCAACTTCTAAAGTTTGATAGAGAAACCTTCAGAAAAAAAATATGGACAGTTTTTAGACTTTTAGAGGGTAAAGTTTCAGAAGGAAAACTTAAGTACTATGGTTTAGCTACATGGAATGGTTTTAGAGTTACAGAAGATCATCCACAGTATTTAAATCTTAAAGAGATCTTTGATATTGCAAAAGAGGTTGGCGGAGAAAATCATCATTTTAGATTTATACAGCTTCCATATAACATTGCTATGCTTGAAGCTTTTTCTTTAAAGAATCAACGTATAGATGGAGAGAAGGTTTCTACCTTAGAAGCAGCAGAAAAGCTAGGTATCTATACATACATAAGTGCTACGTTAATGCAAAGAAGACTTATCAGGCAGGTTCACCCTGAGATTTTAAAAAGATTCAAAGTAGAAAAATTTGTTCATATTCCTATTCAGTTTGTGAGAAGTACTCCGGGGGTTGGTACAGCTTTAATAGGAATGAGCAAACCTGAGCATCTACTGGAAAATATAGAGATAGAGAAATATCCTCCTTTAGATCCTGTAGAGATCATATCAATGATAGAGAAGCGCTAAAGACTTTTTATAAACTGAAGGGCTACACGACCATTTCTAGCTCCATAGTTTAAGGAAAACTGTAAGGCTTTTCTGTGTAGCTCTTCTTTTTCCGTCTTTATTGAGTAACTTTTTGCATACATATCTACAATATCAAGATACGTTTTTTGGCTCATATGGAAGAATCCAAGTCTTAGACCAAATCTATCTACTAAAGACAGTTTTTCTTCTATAGCGTCAGATACCCTCGTTTCATCAGTATCCCTGTCTGAAAACTTAACAGGAATAAGATTCTTTCTATTTGAGGTTACATAAAAGAGTGGATTTTCAGGAATTCCTTTTAATCCACCGTCTATAACTGTTTTTAGCTCTTTATACTCAGGTTGATTTTCTTCAAAAGACAGGTCATCTATGAATATGATAAATCTGTATTCAGGGTAATTTTCTACAAGATCATATATTTCCCACAATGAGAATATATCTCTTTTGGAAACAAGTATCATTCTTAAGCCTTTTTCAGAGAAAATCTTTAAAAGACCCTTTACTAATGAACTTTTCCCTGTTCCTCTCTCTCCCCACAGTAGAACGTTATTTGCAGGTTTTCCATTTATAAACTTTTCTGTATTGTAGAGTATCTGCTTTTTCTGGTTCTCTATCCCAAGAAGATTTTTTATATCTGGTAATTTAGGATCTTTTACAGGTTTTAAAAACTTACCTTCATAAAGGAAAGCTATGTTATTTTTGAAATCAAGATTTACTTCTTTTTTCTCTAACTTTTCATCTAAAATTTTATCAAGTTTACCTAAAACAGATGTTAAAAGCTCTTCAGCAGTATTCATCCTTTTTCTTTTTTCCTTCCTCTATCTCTTTTATCTCTATTATTTCATACTCAATATCCATTTTTTCAAGTTCCTTTTTAGCTCTCCACTGGACATACCATATGTATGGCAATGTTAAAAGAGCTACAAATAACACTCCAAGAAACAGGAAAAAAGAAATAAATATAGATATAACTAAAACTACTGCTATTAAAAGGGTTATCCAAATTCTTGTTATTAAATTCATCTTATTCTCCTAAAATGTATTTCTGCCAAAAAATATATCTCTATTTATATATATCAATCATTCATATCTTAAAACCTCAGCAGGGACTTCTTTTGATGACATTCTTGCAGGTATTATAGAAGATATAAAACATATTACCATTGAAGCTAAAGCTACAGAAATTATATCTACAGCATTTATCTTTAAAGGAAGATAACTAATCATATAGACTTCAGGATTTAATTTTACAAGGTGGTATGTGTCTGCTATGTAGATAGCAGTTAAACCTATTAAAAGACCTAAAGATGTTCCTATTATTCCTATAATAAGCCCTTGCCATAGGAATATCTTTTGAATAAATGAGTTGTCGGCACCAATTGTCTTTAATATAGCAATATCTTTCCTCTTTTCTCTTGCTTTTGTTATTAAGAGGGAAGAAACATTAAAAGAAGCTACTAAAACAATTAACGCTAAAACAAGAAACATTGCAAACTTCTCTAGCTCTAAAGCCTGAAATAGACTTTTGTTCATATCCATCCATGTCCTAACAACGTATGGGTATGAAAGTTTCTCCTGTAGTTTTTTCTTAACTGTATCAGCTAGATAGGGATCTTTTATCTTCAACTGTATTCCTGTAACACTGTCTCCAAGGTCAAAGAATCTTTGAGCTGCTTTAAGGTTCATTCCAACAAATGTTGAGTCGTACTCAAAAATGCCAAATTCTAAAATACCAGTTACCTTTACCTTTTTTATTTTGGGAAGAAAACCAAGGGGTGTTTTTCTTCCAAATGGGGACATTATGTTTATAGTATCTCCAACAGAAACATCTAAAGCAAAGGCTAAATCTTTACCTATAATAACCTTGTTATCACTTGATAGGTCATATTTCCCAAGGATTATCTTTTTATCAAGCCCCATTATCTTTTTATCTTTTTCAGGTATAAACCCTCTTACTGTTATAGCCTGAACAGATTTTTCTCTAGATGCTAATGCTTGAGAGTATACAAACGGTTCCCAATCAACTATTTCTGGAATATCAGAGAAAATATCATCAAACTCTCTATACTCATTAAACTTTCCTGTTATTTTAAAAATAACAACTTGAGGCGTAGTTTCTAAAAGTTTCTCTTTTATTCCCCATAAGAAACCACTCATAACAGCTAGTGTTATTAAAAGAGCAGCAACACCAACAGTAATACCAACAATAGAGATAACAGTCATAAAGGAGAGAATTTTTGATTTTAAGGAAAATAAATATCTTATAGCAATCTTTATGTATAGAGGCATTTATTTACCTTTGCTATTTGATAGATATACAATTTTAGAACATAGAATATGAAAAACAAAAGAAAAAGGAAGGGGAAGCTTTTACTTCCCCTTATTTTCTGAGCAGTCTCCTAAGAAACAGCACCATAGGTAGTGCCAGATAAAGGAGGGCATTGGCAGGTGAAGTAGAGGGAGAGAGGGAACAACCACCTCCACCACCGGAGGATGAGGTTGTAGATTTGTTATTGCCAGTTATATCATTATCTTGATTACCTTGATTATTATTCTGTACAGGTACTTCATCAGCTCCTATATCTATACCGTTTCCTTGAAGTCTTGGTTCTCCATCAATATCTGTATCTGGAATTGGTAAAATAGGGCTGCTATCCCCTTTATCTATTAATGGAGAGTTTTTAGACAGATGATAGTCCATATTTTCTGCATCCACAAAACCAGGATCTACTGATAGATTGTTTTTATCAAACAGCTTATTTGCACCTGCTATAGCTGTTTCATTCTCTATATAGATGTAATGATAATCATTATTTTCTATATGTATTTCTGGTACATATTTACTGTTTTCACTTTCCTCTGTTTCTATATATATATCATCTCCATTTTTATCAGCTGTGTTGAAAAAGGAGATATTGTTGTATATAAGAATCCTTCCATGGTCATCAAAGGCTTTTATATGAACACCTCCACCGTAAGCAGATGAACTATTTTTAGTAACTGTGTTATTAATAATGTATGTTTCTCCTGCATTAAGATTTATAAGTAAACCTCCACCTCTTCCATTTCCTAGAGCGGTTGCTCTATTTTTTGCAAAAATATTATTTAAAACATCAATTCTTCCTATAGATGTCTCTACAGTTCCCCCTCCACCATATCCACCACTATTATTAATAACAGTATTATGGGAGATAATTATTCTTCCTTCATTTGATGTTAGATCAAAACCTCCGCTATAATCATCAGAATTATTATTCTCAAAAAGAGAGTGCTCCACATTTATATTTCCAGTTTCTGTATCAATGTAGAGTCCACCACCATCAGCATCCTGTGTGACAGTGTTATTTTTGAAAGTGCAGTTTTTAATGCTTATATCTGCATATTTTGTTCTAATTTTTAAACCAGCTCCTTTTTCATTTCCTCCATTAATAAAACCATTCCTAAATGTGACATTCTCTACAGATATCTTTAATCCATCATCATTTGCTGTTGTGTCTATTTCTAGTACTCTACCTTGAGAGTTAGCGTCTAAAACAACATCTTTTTCTCCTACTATACTTAGATTTCCTGCTGAAATTGTTGGTTTATAAAAAAGGGAATTTACTGTATAAACTCCAGATGCTATATGTATAATATCATCTTCTGAAGTACCTGCTGCTTGATTTAAAGCTACTTGTAAACTACAGGGGTTACTTTGGCTACAATCTCCTGAAGCATTTTTTGAAACATATAGATCTGCAGCAAAGCCTTGACTTAACAAAGCTAAGCTAAGCAAAGAAATAGTTGTTTTTTTCATAGCGCCGGTCTCCTTAAGTTCTTTTTTATTTTTAATAAAATAATAAGGATGCCATTTTGGTAACTTACTGAAAATAAAGAAACTTTTTGTGAAGTTGAATTTTTATAGTTAAAACTTTTTACAAAAAGTAGAAATTTTACTTTTAAAAGTAAAGATTTATTACATTT